>CAZLII010000035.1:0-14227 GCA_964559065.1 uncultured Nitrospirales bacterium
GACCCTGCAGGCCATTTATGACGACGAACGGGCGAAGGTTTCGCTTGCGCTCGCGCAGGCGGGATTCGAGCCTCCCGATCCGGCGCAGAGCGCCGAGTCGTTCCAGCAAACCCTGAACGCACGGCTCGTTTCCGCGCTCGGCGGCCCCGTGCGCGAGCGCGTGCTGCGCGCCGCGCGGCTGCTCACCTGCTGGCCGATCACCATTCTCGCCGATGCCCCCCCCCTGGCTTTTCTGATCTACGCCGGCTGGAAAGTGGTGCGGGCCTACCTCAGCGCGCCGCTGTTGCCGACAGCATTTTTTGTGCACACCGGAGCCGTTTTTTGCATTCTGGTGGGAACCGAATTGTTTCTCATGACGCTGGCGGTGCGGGGCTTCGCGGCCATGGCGCGGCACGGCGGCCTGCGCGATCTGAAAGCCGCTGTGCATGCCCCCGGCCTGGGACTTCGCCTGGAACGGCTGATTCTCGAAGAAGCGGAAGAACAAATGGAGATGATTCAACGGCTTGCGACCCGTTTTGATGCATTGCTGCAATAGCCGGGGGATAGAACTGAAACGACGCAAAGGACATAAACGACAAAAAGGACATAAGACAACACGAAATTCCGGGTACATTTCTGTCCATCTCGGCCACTTCGTCCACTTCGTCCACACCGTCCACCTCGTCCACACCGTCTGCTTCGTCCACACCGTCCACCTCGTCCACACCGTCTGCTTCGTCCACCATGTTTTCGTGGGTCGCGCCGTCCCTTCCTTGACGCGCGCCCCGGCCCCATGCGATAAAATGTCCTTGGAGGGCAAGCCGCCACTGCTTTTGGAGACCGCGGGAGAATAACCACGCATGACGCAAGGCGATTTCGTCACCCTGCTCGTCGCCATCGGTGTGTTGTTGGCATTGGCGCGAATATTGGGGGAATTGCTCCGGCGCTTCAATCTGCCGGCGGTACTGGGGGAAATCATCGCGGGCATTATCCTGGGGCCGACGGTTCTGGGCATGCTGGCGCCGGGCTTGCAGGCGCAATTGTTTCCTGCGGCAGGTCCCGTACACATCACGCTCACGGGCTTGGCGGAACTGGCGGTGGTCCTCTTCCTCTTCGTTGCAGGCATGGAGGTGGACCTGTCCACCATGTGGGAGCGGGGCCGGAGCACCTTTTTCATCAGCGTTTTTTCCATGGCGGTGCCGTTCATTCTGGGGTTCTCCCTCGCCTGGCATGCGCCCGCGCTGTTTGAATTCGACATCAGCGGAGACCGTTTTGTCTTCGCGCTGTTTTTGGGCACATGCATGGCAATATCGGCCCTGCCGGTGATCGCGCGCACACTCATGGACCTCAACCTCTTCCACACCGATTTCGGCATGGTGATCATTGCCGTGGCGATCTTCAATGACCTGTGCGGCTGGCTGATTTTTGCGGGCATCCTTGCGCTGATCGGCGAAGGCCACGGATTCCCCATCCGGGTGACCATTCCCCTCACCCTCGCCTATGCCGTCGTCATGCTGACCGGCGGACGTTGGATCATCCATCGCTGTCTGCCGTGGTTTCAGGCGCACACCGCGTGGCCGGGCGGCATTCTCGCGGTGGGACTGATCCTGGCCCTGTTGAACGGCGCATTCACGGAATGGATCGGCGTGCACGCCATCTTCGGGGCGTTTCTGTTCGGCGTGGCGATCGGCGATTCGCCGCATCTGCGGCAGCACACGCGCAATATCATCCGCGAGTTTATCTCTTCCATATTCGCACCCCTCTTTTTCGCCACCATTGGCCTCAAGGTCAATTTTGCATTGCATTTCGATCTCACACTGGTGACGGTGCTTTTCGCATGCGCCTGCGCGGGCAAGATCTTGGGGTGCTCCGTGGCGGCCCGGACCATCGGCATGACGGCGCGGGAATCCTGGGGTTTGGGTTTTGCGCTGAACAGCCGGGGCGCCATGGAAATCGTGCTCGGCCTGCTTGGCCTGCAATTCGGCATCATCAATGAGCGCGTCTTTGTCGCCCTCGTCCTGGTGGCGCTCGGCACCTCCATTATCAGCGGCCCGCTGATGCAACTGGTGCTGGGACTGAAAAAGCCCAAGCGCATTGGCCGTTACCTCACCGGGCGCACCTATGTGGGCCATTTGGCCGCAAGTGACAGCCTGGGCGCCATCCGGCAACTCTCCCAGGCCGCCGCGGCCGCCGGTGGACTCGAACCGGAGGAGGTGGTCAGGGCGGTATGGGCGCGGGAGAAGATCATGGCCACCGGTATCGGAGACGGCGTCGCCATCCCGCATGCCCGCATGAAAGAGTTGGCCGCGCCCGTGGTGGCCGTCGGCATTTCCCCGGACGGGGTGGACTTCAACGCGCGTGACGGCGAGCCTGCCCGAATCATCTTTCTGATTCTTACGCCGGTGCGCGATGAAGGCGCGCAATTGGAAATCCTCGCCGATATTTCCCGCACCTTCCACAACGCCGATGCGCGCGAGCAGGCCCTCAACGCCCGCAACTACACCGAATTCCTCGCCCTGCTTAATGTCGGCGACAGCGCGTAAGCATCCCGCCTGCGCAATACCGTGCGTCCACACAAACACCGCAGGGTATCGCACGGCGAGGGTCAGAAACTGTAATCGGCGATGGCGGCGGCGGCTTCCTCGGAGACGGGGTAGTCGCCGGGATAGCGGATATAGGCGACGTGGCCGTCCATGTAGAGGGTGTTGGAGCCGCCGGGGATATGGTTGAAGTTTCTGGCGCGGGTGGTGACGGTATCCATCATGACCGGGATTTGCGACTGCGCCTGGGCGCTCGCCGCAGGTTGGTTGATGTCAGTGATGAGGAAGCGTTCTATGCCCTCGCGCAGCCGGTAGATGATGTCGCCTTCGCCGTTGCCGGTGCCAGGCCCTTGACCGCCGGGATCGGAGACGACGTTCAGGTCGCGGTCCTTCACGGGATGGTCAATGTTGACGGAGAAGGAAACGCCGTAGGCGCGCTGAATCGCCGCCACATTGACGAGTTCAATCGGCCGCATGGTCACCCATCCGAGGTAGATGTAACTGAGCGTGCTGAAGCGGTCGGGGTCCACGATGCGTTGGCCTTCCGGCGTAAGCCGATACCAGAAGCCCACATTATCCGGGCCGCCGCTGCTGAGCAAGGCATGACCGTCTTGATCTGACGGGCACACCAGCACCTTATCGTCGCTGAGGTATTCGGGATACAGCGCAGGGCCGTCCACGCCGGCCAGGCCGCGTCGCGTACGCGGGAACTTCTGGCCGGGCGCTTCGTTCGCGTACATCTTGAACGACAAGCCCAACTGCTTGAGGTTGTTCTGGCAACTGGAGCGCCGGGCCGCTTCGCGCGCCCGCGCCAGCGCCGGCAGCAGGATCGCCGCGAGGATGCCGATGATCGCAATGACCACCAGCAGTTCAATGAGCGTGAATCCGGAATTTTGGTGCATGCTTGGGCATTTCATGAGGATATATCCTTATAAATGTTTGCCATGTCCGACAAGTCCGACCAGTCCGACAAAAAACAAGCCGGCGGCTCCCTCTTGCGTATCGCTTCGTTTCATCCGCCTTACCTCTCCCTGCCTTTCTCCTGCGCATTCTGTGGCAAGAGCCGTAACGCGACGAACACGGGCAGATGGTCGGAGGCGATGCGCGTTTCCGGGCTGTCCACAATGCTGAAGGATACGGTTTCCCAGTGTTCCGTGGCGAGGATGAAGTCAATGCGCCGGCGCGGATTGGTGGTGGGCACGGTGCCCGCGGGCGTGTCGGCGGCTGGTATGTAAGTGTCGCGAAATCGCTCCAAGAGGTGACGCATGCCGGGCGCGCTGTGCTGCTCGTTCAGGTCCCCAGCCAATATCGTGGGAACATCGCGCACTTCCGAGATGATGGCCTTGGCCTGGGCAAGGCGCTCTTCGGCGTCGAGGCCGAGGTGCGTGTTCATGATGTCCACCTCGCGGCCATCCCACCGTACAGTGAGGATCAGGCAGCCGCGCGGCTCCTTGTTCTTGGGATTCGGCAGGGGGATGTTGCGCCAAGAGACGACATCGAGGCGGGTCAGCGTGGCGTTGCCGTATTCGCCGTTGTCGAAACGGTAGTTGGCGTCGAAGACGGCCCGCATGCCCGTCTTTTCGGCGAGGATCGCGGGGAAATCCAGGCGGTCGGTGCGCGAAAGGTGACGATCCACCTCCTGTAAACACACCACATCGGGTGCATATGCCAGGATAATGCCCGCGATGCGGTCGAGATCCACTTTGCCGTCCATTCCCTCGCCGTGGTGGATGTTGTAGCAAAAGACCCGCAATGCCGACACCTCCGTTTCTATGCTCCCGGCGCACGCTGCGGCGCCGAACGCCAGCAGCAAAAAGAGGTGCCGCATGATTGGTCTCCTTGGCGCTTCCCGGATGTGATTGTCAACGTGACGCTTCTGATTGCGGTCATTGTGCGCCCATTGCACCTCTTACGGCAAATAGGGCAATTAGAGCCTCATATTCGCAACAACAACCAATGGCCCCCTTTACAACGATGAGTCGAAAATCGCCCCAGGCAAAAGAGTTCGCCTTGAATAGTGGACTGTTCACATTCAACACGCTAATCTTAAGGCGTGGGAATGGTGAAGTTCCGCGGCAACCTGCGATGTCAGCGCAAGGAGAAGGAAAATGAACCGGAGATACCAGGGAATGATATTGGCTTCATGGAAGCCATTGGGAGTGCTCCTCGTGACGGGCGTGATGACGACGATGGGGGCAGTGGCCGTGAATCCCTGTGATTACGGCGCGGTCGGCGATGGCGTCGCCGACGATACAGTGGCGGTGCAGCGGGCGGTCAATGAAAGCGATACGGGCCGCGTCTATTTTCCTCGGGGCGTTTACCGCATCACGGACACCATTGACATAGACCTGGCGACGCTCGGCGTGGTGAACCTGGCGGGGGCGGGTGGCGGCGCGCGGGTGCTCATGGCTGGGCCTGGTCCGACCTTTCGTTTTCGGGGGAACCATCGCGGCACAGCCGCGCCGGAAAGTTTTACACCCGAAGTATCCAACCGCGAACGCGGACCGAGCATCGTCAATCTCGAAATCGTAGGCGCGCATCCTGAAGCGGACGGCATTGCGTTCATCGGCACGGTGCAGGCATCCGTGCATGGCGCGCTCATCCGCGAAGTGCGCCATGGCCTGCATTTTGTCGAACGCAATCGGAACATCATCGTTGACGCATCTCACATCTACCGTTGCAGCGGCGCGGGCGTCTTTTTTGACCGGGTGAACCTGCACCAGGCGAACATCACCGGTTGCCACATCAGTTATTGCAAAGGCGGCGGGTTGCGTGTGCTGGGAGGCGAGGTGCGTAACCTGCAGATCACCGGCAACGACATTGAATACAATTACGATCTCGACGCAACGGCTTCCGCCGACGTGTGGATTGACATGGCCGACGGCTCCATTGAGGAAGGAACGATTGCATCGAACACCATCCAGGCGCGGGTCAGTCCCAACGGCGCAAACATCCGTTTTGAGGCCGCCGAAAAACATGCGCGCATCGGTCTGTGGACCATCAGCGGCAACCTTATCGGCAGCCAGACCACGAACATCCACCTGAAAAACGTCACCGGCATCGCCGTCACCGGCAACCACATCTACACCGGCGCGGAACACGCGCTGCTGCTGGAAGGCGCCCGGCATGTCGTCGTATCCGGCAATTCCATGGACCAGGAACACAACCGGGGCCGCGACATGGCGAACGGGGTGCGGATTGTGAACTGCGACGGCGTGCTCCTGCAGGGCAATCTGCTCAGCGACGCCCACGCCGGGACAGAGACCGATGGCGGCGCGGTGGCCGTCGTCAACAGCCGCGAAACGATGATCGCGAACAACCAGATATTCGAGCCGCGCCACTGCGGCATCTACGTCGAAAACAGCCGCAACACCACCATCAGCAACTGCATGGTCCTCCACCGCACCGGCGACAACCCCACGCGCGCCGCCATCGAGGTCATTGGAAACAACCCCGGCACAGTCATCCGTGACACCCGTTACCACCCCGGCATACGCGGCGGCATCCTCGCCCCGGAGACCACCATCCTCCGCGACAACATCCCCGCGGCAGCCATGGATTGAGCAGCGACTTGTCTCCTTCAACCCTGGGAATGGGATGTTTTTCTGACATATGACAGACATATCGGTCCAGTTGGGCGGTCAAGGTTCTTCGACCAAGCAAATGCGTAAGACGTTGCGTCCTTGCATTGCCGGGCATTATCTCTCTGATGATTCCTCTGAAGGGGCCGACTATCGGATTTTCCACTTGCGAAAAATGAAAAAATATTGTATTGTTAATATTGAAGGGTAGTTTTCCCCCCAACCATGGCGAAAGGGAGGCTTGAGGGCTATGAAGACGGCAGAGGTAGTCACAGGAAGCGCTTGGCGCAAAGGTTTGACATTTCATTGGAACATGGCAGGGGCCATTGCACTTTTGCTTGTGGGCGCAACGGCGTTTGGCACGGTGCCCGAGTGTGAAGGCAATCTAATCGAGGACGGCAGTTTTGAGTTGGGCCGTCCGAATCCGCACTGGGTGGAACTCTTTGATCCGGGTTTCACGACGCAGATCATCACGGAGGATGCGGCTCAGGCGCATTCGGGGTCTTTCTTCGCGAATATGGGCGAATCGGCGGAGGGAGATACGTTGACATTGGTGCAGGAGGGCGTGGTGCTGCCTGCCGGCCATGCGCTGACCTTGCGGTTTTACCTGAAGGTATTCCCCGATTACTTCGCCGCGCCGCTGGTCGTGAAAATTGACGACGATGTCGTGTACACGTTGCTCCCGGCGGATGCCGAACCCTATTGGGGACCCTATTACGGCATGGTGATGACGGGTATTCCTTCGTCTTATGCGGATGGCGCGCCCCACGACATTTCCTTTTCCACGTGGTCGGCCGGCGGTTGGGCGCCATGCCTTCATCTCGACGATATATGCCTGCTTGCGGTTCCAGAGGAGACGTGCCCGGAGAACAGCCTGTGGTCGCAGCCGCCTATCGGCGCGCTTGAATGGACCAGCGACGCGCAGTCCGGCCGCGCATTCGCGGACAACTTTTTCAGCCTCAACGGCCCCATCCACGATGTGCACTGGTGGGGGTACTATACCAACGATGATGGCGGGGCATGCGCGCCCATGGAATACAAATTCTACATCGCGTTTTACGCGGACAACAGCGGCGAGCCGGGCGCGCTGGTGGCGGACTATACCGTGTTCCCGACGGTGATAGATACGGGCATTGTGCATCCGGACTTGGGATTGTCCCTGATGCGCCACGACACGCTGCTCAATCCGCCGCTGGCCCTGGAGAACGGATGGGTTTCCATCAGCGGCACGGGCGATAGCAGCGGGTGCGAATTCCTTCCCGCCTCCTCGAACCAGGACGGCGTGCTGCGTTACATCACAGCCCCGGCAATCTTGACGGTTCCGGACGCCGATGCTGCGTGGTGCCTGACGTGGCAACCCGGTGAACCCGGCGAATGCGCCGACTTCGAGGATCTCGTTCCGGATACGGAATACCATGTCGGTGAAAGTTTTACCACGCAAGGTTACACGTTCGAATGCCTGGAATTCTTCTGGCTGCCCAGCGGCAGCACCACCAGCGGGCACGCACGCGTTGACAATGCCGGGCTTGCAGGCGGTTCCGGTCACGACATGGAACTCAACAACATCAATATTGCCATCAACTTCATTGGCGCCCTGCCGCCGCAATGCATCAGTTTCAACTATGGTGAATACGGCGGCAATCTCAACCTGCAGATCAATGACGACTTCAGAAACTTTGAACTCTTTTCCGACATCCACAACCTTGTGGTGGGCGGCGCAACGGTCAAAGTCATCCCCACCGGTGAGTTTACCGGTATCGTCGAACTCCATGGCTCAATCTCCTATCTCAAACTCGGCGGCCAGGAATTGTGGGTTGACGATATTTGCATGTTCTGCGAAGGCAGCGAAGGGGAAGGGGAAGACGGCGAATGCGCTGATTTCAACGACCTCCTCCTGGGAACCGAATATTACGTTGATGACACATTCACCACGCGGGGCTATACCTTCACATGCGAGGAGTTCTTCTGGCTCCCCAGCGGCAGCACGATCAGCGGGTACGCGAAAGTCGGCAATGACCTGTTGGCCGACGGTTCCGGCTATGAAATGATGCTCAACAACATCAATATCGCCGTGGATTTCGTCGGCCCCGCCCCCCCTCAATGTGTCAGTTTCCGCTACGGCGAATACGGCGGCAACATCAACCTGCAAGTCAACGATGATTTCCGTAACTTTGAGGATTTTGCCGACATCCACGGAAGCGTTGTGGGCGGCGCAACGGTCCAGGTGATTCCCACGGGCGGCGCCACCGGCATCGTCAAACTCTACGGCTGGGTTTCATCGCTCAAGATCGGCGGCCAGGAATTGTGGGTTGACGATATCTGTCCATTCTGCGAGGGAGAAGTGGGCGAATGCGCCGATTTCGACGACCTCGAACTGATGACGACATATCACGTCGGAGATATGTTTGCCACGCAAGGCTACACATTCACCTGCAAGGAGTTCTTCTGGCTGCCCAGCGGCAGCACCACCAGCGGCACCGCCATTGTCGAGGCCGCAGGACTTTCCGGCGGCTCCGGCTATGAAATGATGCTCAGCAACATCAACGTGGAGGTGGTCTTTGTCGGCGCACCGCCGCCCGGATGCGTCAGTTTCCGCTACGGGGAATACGGCGGCAACCTTAACCTGGAGGTCAACGGCGATTTCCGCAACTTTGAGGATTTCGCCGATATCCACGGAAGCGTCGTGGGCGATGTGACGGTCCAGGTCATCCCTACCGGCGACTACACCGGCATTGTCGAACTCCACGGCGATGTGTACCAACTCAAAGTCGGCGGACAGGAGTTCTACATAGACGACCTCTGCCCATTCTGTGACGGCGCCGAAGGGGAAGGCGAAGGCGAAGGTGAAGGCGAAGGCGAAGGTGAAGGCGAAGGTGAAGGCGAAATTCCCGACTGTCCGGGCAACCTGGTATTGGACCCGGGATTTGAGTTGGGCAGCCCCAACCCCTACTGGGTTGAGGACATCAGCCCCGATTTCGGCGAACCAATTATTCGTTCCTCATGCGGGAGCGGCAGCGACCACTGCGCATGGCTGGGGCTTGGAGGCGCGCCGGAGAGCATTCCCGCCGCGATTTACCAGTTGGTCACAATCCCGGTGGGCACCACCGCTTCGCTGCGTTTCCACCTCAGAATCAGCAATGGCAATCCAGGCAGCGAAGGGGAAGTCCCGCCGGACCTCATCAACTTCAAAGTGTACATGAACAATACCGTCGTCTTTGCGCTGAATGAGGTCCAGGAACCCTATGCTTCGGGCTATGCGACGGTATCCGTCAACATCTCCCCGTTCGCGAACGGCGGCACACACACACTGCGTTTTGCGACCGTCCAATTGGCGGACTATGACGCCGATCCCAGCGTGGACAATGTGTGCGTTCAGGCAGCGACCGATCCCACCCACTCCGCAGACCAGGACGGCAATTCGAAAATCAACTTGAGTGAGTTGTTACGCCCGATCCAGTTCTATAACAGTCGCGGATTCCACTGTGCGGAAAACCCTGAGTCCACGGAAGACGGCTATGTGCCCGGCCCCGGCCTCAACTACAACTGCACGCCCCACGCCAGCGACTATAACCCGCCCGACTGGAGGATCAACCTGTCTGAACTCCTGCGGCTGATCCAGTTCTACAATTCCGGCGGCTACTTCCCCTGCCCCGGAGAGGGCACCGAAGACAATTACTGCCCCGGCGCATCGGAGAAATAAGCCCAACAACAGAATGCATTCGGGACCGACGCAGCCCTCACCGGCGCGCCGGTCCCTCTCTTCATGCCCGGGCAACAAACACAAAATCGGTTGCACCAAATGTTGCACCCATGCGTCGGTTTCGACGGAAAAGCCCGATTCTTTTTTATCAAAAGCAGTTGCGAATCGGCCCGAGAGCATCCGCGCATGGAGTGAAAAACAGGGGGTGGAAAAGGGGGGAAATGACTTCCTTTCAGACTTCCCCAAAATTCTGCATTTTGATGCAAAAATCCGCATTCTTTTGCATTACAGGGGGCGAAAGCAGACAGTCTGAGAAATCACAAAAAACCCTTGAAAAAGCGGGTTTTATTGGGAAAAGAAATGGTGCCAAGGGCCAGAATCGAACTGGCGACACGCGGATTTTCAGTCCGCTGCTCTACCAACTGAGCTACGTCGGCCCCGTAAAGCGTATTCTAGCCCGTAATCTGGAAAAAGTCAACTTGGAATGGGGTGCCGGTAACCCCGATGCCTCGCCGAAACGTCCGGGCTGATGCGATGAGTACAACCGAACACAACAAAGGTAATAAATGGCGTGGCATAGGCATCCAGCCCGTGGTCAACGAACACCATGGGCGAGACGACCATGCCTGCAATCCCACATTAAACGTAAACTTGTTTGTGTTCGGTTGTAATGAGTCGCCAATGGTCCGGCACGCTATTGCCCAAGTTCGGCGAGCAGGTCTTTGAGGGCGGGATAGAGGCGTTGGTAACGGGCATAGTGTTCGCGGTATAGGGCGCAACGCCGGAGGTCGGGTTCAAAGGCGCAATCACGCCGCACGCATTGCGCGACACCTTCAGCGGCGTCGGCGAAGCAACCCGTGCCCAGGCCCGCGAGCATGGCTGCTCCCAGCGTGCCGCATTCGGTGATTCGGGGCCGGACAAAGGGCACGCCGTAGATGTCGGCCAGAATCTGCAGCCAGGCCGAGGATTTGGCGCCGCCGCCGGTCGCGATGAACTCCGACGTATCTATGCCCAGCGCCTTGATGGCATTGAGGCTTTCGAGGAAGTAAAAGGCCGCGCCTTCGATGATAGCCTTGAGTATCTCGCCGCGCGTGGTGTGCGTGTGGAGTCCGGCCAGGACACCCGCCGAGTCTGCGATGAAATGCGGCGTGCCGGTCATCTCGAAGTGGGGGAGGGCGAGTAGCCGCGTGGGTTCGGCGGGCATCTCCGTCATGAGGATATCGTAGATGTCTTCGCCATCCGCGGTCTGCGCAGCGTCGGCCCGGGCGAAGGTGTCGCGGAACCAGCGCACCAGTGAACCGCTTTGATTGTAAATGAACGACAGGTATATGCCGGGCAGGACATGGTGCTCCACGTTGAGGCCGCAGGCGAGCATCGCGTCCACAGGCGGGATGTGATCGTAAGCCGGGGTAATGCAGGCGACGGTGCCCATGCCGAAACAGGCTTTGCCGGCGCTGTGGATGCCCGCGCCGAGCGCGTTACAGCATTGATCGTGCGCGCCGACGATAATCTTGACCCCCGGCGGAAGTCCCAATTTCTCCGCAACGTTATCGCGCACCGTTCCGGCGATTGTTCCGCTGGCGACAGGCAGCGGCAGCAAATCCGGGGACATATCCGCCCATTGCAACAGCGTTTCCGACCAGCATTCACGGCGGATATCGAAGAGCAGGGTGCGGTTGGCGAGCGCGAAACTCGTCAGGGGTTCCCCGCCGAGCATGAACGCGACCAGATCGCCCCAGAGCAGGAATTTCCATGTGTTCCGGTACAGTTCCGGTTCGTTCTCGCGAAGCCACAGCAGTTTGGGCAGGGAATAGTTGGGACCGATAATGTTCGGATTAATGGCATAGGCGTTCTCCCGGCCCAAATCCTCCGCCATGCGCCGGGCGTGTTCGCCGCCGCGCGGGTCAATGTGGAGGATGCTGTTGCCGAGGATGTTGCGATCGGCGCTCACCGGCGTCATCGCTTCGCCCATCGAACTGATACACAGCGCGGTGACAGGGTCCTGCCGCGTGGCCGCCGCCGTTTCTGCGATACACTCCCACACCCGCGCCAGTACAAGGCGGCTGTCGAGTTCCGCCCAGCCCGGCCGCGGATGCAACGTGGGGTATTCGCGATAGGCCGATGCGAGGCAGGTGCCCGACGCGGCGTAAGCGGCGGTTTTGCAACCTGTTGTGCCGACGTCTATCCCCAGCAGGCTCACAGCGCGGTCACCGCGTAGCGCAAGTATTTTTCAAGCGCTTCGTGCGCGGGCGCGGCCACATGGCCGGGCGTCACTGCGACGTGGTGCCGGTGTCCGGCGTAGCCAATGTGCAGCAGCACCTCCTGGAGATTTGGAATTTCAGCGACCCCGGCGCAGCCGAAAAATTCCGGCGGTACCGGGTCTTCGGTGAAGCGGCCTTCGCCGAGATACATCCGCAGGCGACCCTCGCTCGTGGTCAGGTTGCCGAAGGTGAACGGCGCGGGCGCGATGCGGCCCGTGTTGCAGCCATATGAGCAGCCCTTCCCCACGGCGTTTTCCAGGATCGCATGGTCCGCCACCCTGCCTTTTTCGGACATCATGGCCTGCGGCGTCGGCCCGCAGTGGAACAAAATGCACTTGTCCTCCACATCATCATAGTTGTTGTTCCAGTCCAGGCAGGCTGCGGTCTCGCCGGACGCATGGCTCAGGGCGTGCATGGCCACAGCGCTGCCCACGTCCACCTCGCAGGCCGCCATGCAGCCACGGTCGTTCATCTCGCTGAGCAGCACGCAGCATGACACCCCGAATTCTTTCTGCAGTTCCAGCCAGCAGCGCACGGCGACCGCGTCCAGTTTGAGTTCCTCGACAATGCCGTCCAGCACCACCCCCAGGGCGACGATGTTCTCGAAGGCTTTCTTTGGCACGCCATCCCACCGGGAATAGGCGCGCAGCCGCTTCGCCTTTTCCCGCGCGCGCGCTTCGGACGGCTTGACCGCCCGCATCCGCGCGAAGACATCCGACATGTCCAGTGTCTCCATCGTGATACCGTGCCGTTGCAGCGCCACTTCGTCAATCCGCACTGTCTTGAATGCCGTCGTGCGCGCGCCCACCGCACCCACCCGCATCCGCCGCATCGCTTTGACCACGCGGCACAGGCGGTCGAAATAGTCCACGTTGCGCGCGAAGGCGTCGCTGCGCGGGTGCGCCGTGTGCGGCGCAAGGGCGGTGAACGGCACACCGTACTGACAGAACACATCCATAATCGAGAGTTTGCCGCAAAAGGCGTCGCGCCGCCGTGCGGGGTCCATCTTGTCCAATTCGTCGGGATACGCCTGAATCAGGATGGGGACGCCCGCGTCGGCCAGTGCGGCCACTGCGCCGTTTTCATCGCCGAAATTCGGGAGGCACAGAATCACCCCGTCGCACTTGCCTGCGTTCTTCTTGAGAAAGCGCGCATACTTTTCCCCCTCTTCCGGGGTTTCCACCGCGCCATTGCGCGTCGCGCCGGAATCGAGCATCAGTGTCTTGTGACCGAGTTTCTTGAGTGTTTCGGAAACTTCGGCGCGCGCCGCCGCCTGCAACGACGCGGGAAAGAAACCCCGGTTCCCGAAAAACAACGCAAAGGTGCTCTTGTTTCTAATCACAGCCTTACTCCCATGTTCATGGACAGGATTGACACGATTTACAGGATATGAATCAGGAAAGCGCCCGACCATGATAACAATCATTGGCATACTTTCAATATTTTTAACACCCCAAGCAGATTTCAGGGGCAAATGATCGCTGCCGAATCTTCCAATTCAAGGTCTTCCCGGATGACGCGGACAGTGGCATCATACACCGCGTCCAGCGCTTTTTTCGGAGACTGAACCATCAGGGCCTCATAGGGCTGCCGGATGGCAGTAGCCACATTGATCTTCGCGATGCCATGTCGGATCGCCTCGATCACGTATTCCTTTCGGATGCCGGTGCCGCCGTGCAGCACGAGGGGAATCTGCGTCGCCTTGCGGATGGCGTCAATGCGTTCGATGCTGAGCCGGGCTTCGACTTTTTTCTCCCAGCGCGCAGCCGCGCTAATGGCGCCATGCACGCTGCCCGCCGCAACAGACAGCCAGTCCACACCGGTTTCCACCACGAAACGCCGCCCTTCTTCGGGGTCAGTGAAGCCTTTGCCGGAAGCGAACAACTCCTCGTACGGCGGCATAGGTCCGGCCTCGTGCCCCATGACCGCGCCCAGTTCTCCCTCGACCGCCACGCCCTGCGCGTGCGCCATATCCACAATGGTTTTTGTCGCCCGGATGTTCTCTTCCAATGGCAGTCGCGATCCGTCCACCATCACGGAATCATAGCCCAGCGATATCGCCAATCTGAGATCAGCCATGAAATTCACCTGCTGTAGGTCCTCGTCAATGACCGGAACGTGGTCCATGTGCAGGCGGGTGTATCGTTCATCCTTGACCTGCTGGTA
>CAZLII010000036.1:0-13868 GCA_964559065.1 uncultured Nitrospirales bacterium
ATTGCTCAGTTCTTCGTCAACGGACTCAAAATCTTTTGATCGGACAATTGTAATTTTCTCTTTGCCTGGCATTGCATGAAATCCGCATTCGGGCGTCTCCGCCCACGTCTGGAAATTGCCGAAAAACTACAAAGGCAGTCTTGGCGCACTTTTCAGTTCTTCAATGAACGCCGCAAGAAATGCAAACCGCTTCTCCGGTGGAACAGGCTTTTTCGCGCCCGCCAGTTCTTCCCACGCCTCGGTTTCAGAAAGGCATAGCGGCTTCCCCGGCGCGCTGAAGTCATCTATGGCAGCCCGCTTGGCAATGCGCACCACGGCGGCCAGTTTGGGATCGCTGGCCGTTTTCAGTGAATATCCCGCGCGCGGGTATTGCCGCCACAGGGCGTCCGCAAGCGCCTGCGGCAAATTCCACCGCACCGCAAGCGCCATCGCGATGTCGGCGTGATCACAACCGATTTCCTGGAGTTCGGCCTTGCACAACGCGACGGGGTCGGCTCTGTTCGCCTTCAGCACCTCAAGATAACTGACTCCAATGCAGCGCAGCATGACCATCTTGCCGATGTCGCTCAGCAGACCGGTGATAAATTCCTCGCCCTGAAGCCCCAAACCCATGGATACGCCCAGATGCTTGGCAACGGCCGCCACCCGCAGGGAATTGTCCCAAATTTCACGCAGCAGGTCACCGCCAAGAGCGTTGTTCTGCAGCGCATCGAAAACAGAGATGCCCAGCACGATATTGCGCACTTCGCGCACCCCCAATATCACCAGCGCCAGTTTGATGGTGCCCACATATTGCTTCATGCCGTAATACGAAGAATTGCTCACGCGAAGTATTTTTGCGGTCAGCGCCGGGTCCGCCTGCACCACTGCGCTGACCTTGGTCATGTCGCTGTTGGGATCATCCGTCACGCGCAGCACTTCAGCCACGACGGCCGGTATGGCGGGCAAATCGCCCACCCGCGATACAATCTCATCCACAATGGCTTGCTGAAGCATCCGATAATGATCCCTTGTAAAGGCTACCGCGCCAGCAACACCGGACACGGCGCGTGATTTATCGCATGGGCTGTGGTGCTCCCCATCACCAGTTCCCGGACTTTGGAGTGCCCATAAGCGCCCATCACCAGCAGGTCTGCGGCGCATTCCGCCGCGTACGTCACAATGGTTTCGCCGGGATCGCCTTCACGCCGGACAAACTCCACCTCGATCTTGTGCGCCTGAAGATAGCGCCGCGCCTCGTCCAGCGTCGCTTCCTCGGCGGAACCGCCGACGGTCAACAGGTGAAACGGCATTTCCCATGCCGCCGCGATGGCAGCCCCTGTTTTCAGCGCCTGGCGGGCATAGGCGGACCCGTCGAACGCCACCAGAAATCGGGTATATCCCGGCGTATCCCTCCCCGTCACCAGCACCGGCAGGGGGGAACGTCTGGCCACCGCTTCCGTGGTGGAGCCGACCAGGCCGTTCAGCCATTGGTTGTGCTCCCCGCCCCGCCCCATGATGACCAAATCGGCCAGGCCGCAGTTTTCCACGATGGTCCTGGGCACCACGCCGGTCGCCAGCCGCGTCTCGCAAGGCACCCCCGCCGCATCACAGAGTTCGCAAAACGCCTTGAGCGCCGCCTTGCCCCGCTCATCCAGCAACATCGTGATGTTGTTCTGGTAATTAACAAAGGGCGCCGTGCCCAGAGATGCGGAAAGATCGCGCAGGAAGGGACCTTCCAGAAGTTTCACGTCAACAACGTGCAGCCCCAACAGGGTGGCCCCACGCCGTTGCGCCAGCGCAATCGCATAACGTGCGCCTACTGTGGCCGCCTCGCTGCCGTCAGTGGGTACCAGTATCCGCTTGAACATTCGCGGCGGTCCTCTCCCGGATCAAGTCTCCAAACGCCCGAAGGATGGCAATCCCATCCGATTGGCTCTTTTCCGGATGAAACTGCACCGCATACACATTGCCGCGTCCTACGATGGCCGGAAATCGCACGCCGTATTCGCACGTCGCAAGTACAATCTCCGCATCCGTAGGGCGCGCAAAGTAACTATGCACGAAATAAGTATAAGGGTTTGAACCGACCCCGTTCAACAAAGGACACGCGTGGCCCGGCACCCGTTCCAGGCGGTTCCAGCCCATGTGCGGCACTTTCAGTCCCGTTTGCGCGGCGTCTGGAAAACGCACCACGCGCCCCGCGAAAATACCCAGGCCTTCCCGCGCATCGCCCTCCTCGCTGCCCTCAAAAAGCAGTTGCAGACCTACGCATATCCCCAAAAAAGGGCGGCCGCTTGCGGCGGCTTCCTTTACAGGGTCCACCAACCCACGCGCGCGCAGCCCCTCATAGCAGTCCCTGAAAGCGCCCACGCCGGGCAGCACCACCGCGTCCGCTTCGGCAATCAGGACCGGATCGTCCGTGATAACCGCTTCGCAGCCGGTCCTCTCAAAACCCTTTTGCGCGCTGCGCAGGTTGCCCATGCCGTAGTCAATAATCGCAATCACGTTTCAAGCATTCCTTTGGTGGACGGGACATCCTTCACGCGCGGGTCTTGAGTCAGCGCTTCGCGCAAGGCGCGCGCCAATGCCTTGAAAATGCCCTCGATGCAGTGGTGCGCATTGCGGCCATGCCGTAATGTGACATGCAGGGTCATCCGCGCATGCACGCTGAACGCGCGAAGAAATTCTTCTGTCAATTCAATGTCGAATTCACCAACACGACCCTGCGGCAAATCCGCATCAAAATGCAGAAAGGGGCGGCCGCTGAAATCTAACGCAACCTCCGCCAATGCCTCATCCATCGGCGCCGCCGCATGCCCAAAACGCACCAGACCTCGACCGTCGCCTATGGCGTCAAGAAAAGCCTTTCCCAGGCAAATGCCGACATCCTCCACGGTATGGTGCGGGTCAATGTGGAGATCACCCTTGGCGCGCACGCGAATATCGAACAAGCCATGCCGGGCAAGGTGATGCAGCATGTGATCGAAAAAGCCGATTCCCGTGTCTACCTCGGCGCGGCCTTGGCCGTCAATCGTCACGGCGACTTCGATCTGCGTCTCTGCGGTCTTTCGCTTGATTTTTCCGCTTCGCACTGTTTTGTCTCCACCGAAATTTTCAGGGAAATTTTGCTTATCTTCCCAGGGTCAGCCGGTCCGCGAGAAATATCGGCAACTGCGCATCTATCACCCTTGCCGCCGCTTTTTCCACGGGATAGGGGACCCTGATCAATTGATAATACGTGTTGCTTTCCGTATCCAACACGCCAAATGCCGCATCGGGATTGGCGTCACGCGGCTGGCCAACCGAACCCGGATTGATGAAAAAGAGTTTTTCATCGCCCAATGGAAAACGTCCGTCGTCATCCGGCGTGTACACGCCATCCACCGAAAATATCCCCGGCGTATGCGTATGGCCGATCATGCAAATCCGGCAATTCTGCTCTTCCAGGAAGTACACATGCGGCAATATGTCTTCCCATGTAAACAGATAGGCATTATGATTCTTGGGCGCTCCATGCACCGCGACAAAATCACCGAAGTTCAACGCATCCGGGAGCGCCCGCAGCCATTCTATATTCTCCGGGGTCAACACGTCGCGCGTCCACATCGCTGCCGAAAGCGCCACAGGATTGAACCCCCACGGCTCCTCCAACCCGCAAGCCACCGCGTCATGATTGCCCAGAATCGTTGGAATGCCGCGTTCCCGAAGCAGATTGGCGCACTCGTTCGGCGTTGCGTTGTAGCCCACGACGTCGCCCAGACATACCGTCCGATCAATCCCCAGTTCCTCAATATGCGCCAACACCGGTTCCAGCGCATCAATATTGGCGTGGACATCAGAGATTATCGCGAATTTCAACTAACCGCCTCCGACCCCCCAAGGGCATCCTGCGCCTGCCGCGCACCTATCTTTCTTTACTGGTCTACCACCATCAATGTCGCACACGCCACAGGGAGAATCATGAATCCTGAATCCTCCCTAATGGCAACAAAGAAGCGCTATTGTGCATCCAAACGCCTCTTGGAATCAAAAAACCGACTTGCCCCTCTTTCCCGTTGTGCCAATAGGGGATAATACAGCATCTGGCGCTGACTTTGCATGACCTGTTTCCACCAAAAGGGAAGATTCAACGACTGCGATCCAATCTATAGTTTTGCGGTTCTTCTGATGGTGAATAGCCTTGCGTTCATTAGCCGGTGGTTGAGCGAAGCGATACCACCGGCTAATGTCCGACACCCCTCCGGGGTGTTCTTGCGGCAGCATAAAATGTTCAGCCCGCATTTTCCAGTTTGCAGCGGTGGAGCATGGATAATCCATTGGATGCAACCTCAATCGGCTAACGTATGACAAATATTAAATGGTTCAGGTGGGCTAAATAAGGGGAAAACAAAACTGGCGGAGAGGGTGGGATTTGAACCCACGGTACGCTTTTGGCGCACAACGCCTTAGCAGGGCGCCACCTTCGGCCACTCGGTCACCTCTCCGCAGGGCCTTTTAACTGTAGCATGAAATGGGCGCGGGGCGCAACCATAGCGCGCAGCGCGCAGCCTATTTTTCCGAGATGTACCAGCCCGTATAGTTCAGGAATTTCTTTTCCGCGCGAACTGAGAATCCCGCCGCTTCGAGACCGCCAAGGAACGCTATGTGGTCGAAGCGGTCCTCCAGGGGGTGGTCGGTCAAAGCACGCGCGACGGGATTATGAATGAACGCTTTCAGCATTTCCTCGGCATAAAAGCGGCCACCCGGCTTCAACACGCGGAAGACCTCCGAAACAGCCTTGCGCCAATCGGGGATGTGGTGGATGATGTCAAAGTCGAAGACGGCGTCGTAGGTGGCATCCGGTGCGTTGATGCACGTCGCATCGCCGACCCATAGGCTGACCCGTTCGCCGTACTTTTGCAGCCGCCGTTCGGCGCGGCGCACCATGCGGGGATCGAGGTCGAAGGCGTCCACGAGGTGCGCGCCGAACTGGTCCAGAATGATTTCGACGCCGACGCCGCGCCCGCAGCCGATTTCGAGCGCATGACCGCCCGGCACGGCCCCGCCCAACTTCAGCAGCCGGCGCGCTTCAAGATGCCGCTGGAACAAGGCGCGCACGGGGTTGTTTACCAGCATAAATTCAAAGGTGTTCAGTAGCATGCTTGTTCCCAGTCCCGATGACCCAACGCGGCATAGCCGCAACCACACGTGCTTAACGAATCATCAGAAATCCCCGCCGTCGTTATTCCCGCGCAAGCGGGAATCCATCTATCACATAGCGGAGACCTTCGGTTTTTTCTGGACGCCCGCTTGCGCGGGGGTGACGGGCCTTGGGGCAAAAAGTCGTTGCACAATGCACGGCAAGACGACAACGCTCATCAAACATCTGCACAAAGCACGCAGAAGACGCGATCAAAAAGTCTAATGTTTATTCTGACATCAGCGGCACTTTGACCAGTTCCCGGGACATTTTCCGCCAGGCCGCCATGGACCGCGCCAGGTGATCGCGGGCGTCGCCTTCAATTCCCCAGCACTGCAACCCCACGGGTCCCCGGTATCCGCGCTGCCGAAACGCATTGAGAAAAGCAGCCACATCGAAGGAACCGCTGTCCAGCGGCTGAATCCATTTTCCCGTGCCCGCTTGAACTTCCGCCGCGCTGTCCGCGCCGTGAATGCTGACCGCAACCAGATGCGGCATGGCCGCGTCGAGAAGCGCATCGAGGTTCCTCTCCTCATCCACCGCCAGCCAATGACAGAGATTGAACATGACGCCGACATTGGATCGGTCCACCAGTTTCGCCAAGCGCACGCCGTCTTCGACGCGCTCCAGCCAGTCGCGGAAGTGCGGGTAAAGCGCGACGGTGACGTCCGCTTCGCGAGCCATATCGGCAATTCGGCGGATAATAACCACGGCATTGGGATCGCCCGCAGGGTCTGAAGGCGGCATGCCGCGCATCAGCAGCGCCAGCATCACGCCCCGGCCCTTCAGCAGCGGCATGATACTCTCCAAGCGCGGATCAAACGGCTGTTCGGCGGATATGTCCACATACATGGAAATCTTGAACAGTTTCAGGTCGGCCGCGTCCAGTGTTTCAATCCGTTCCGCAACATGGTCTAACCAGAGATGCCCGGCCCCGTCATAGCCCAGTTCCTTGAGCAGCGCCACCTGCTCGCGCAAGTCCCGTTTCATGCTGTCATGGGTGTCCATGCAGAACGCGAAGAAGGGATGCACAAACAGGTCCTTGCTTTCAGCCGTTTCCTCAGCGAACACAATACCGCCGCCCATCGCGCCCATCAGCATGATTGTCGTCAATGTCCGCTGCATGGTCCTCGCCTTTCGTTCGTTGTCAACTGCGCCACGGACGACTGCGCTGCGCAGCCAGCGCAAAGGCTTCCCGCGCAAGCGCGGCGTCTTCTGCGATCTCGAAATCGAACATGCCCGCGAGCACGTGGTCCGCGCCGTGATCAAAGACATAATCGAAGGCGTCTTTCGGGGGAATGGCCCCGGCGGCCATGACCTTGAACGCAATCCAGGGTTTTTCGACAGCCGCCATGACCTGCACAGTCTCCTCGGGGTCACGACACCAATATCCCGGATGTTCCGCATAGGGACCCGTCAATTGCTCCGGTTTGGGACCGCTCGGATAGTTGTGGTGGTGGAAGGTCTTGATGTAGAAGTCCGCGTCAACCTTGTTTTCTTCACACTGGAGAATCACGTTGAGATCATGGGCGCCCACGCCGGACGGCACGCCGTGATCCTTGGCTATCCGCACCGCGTCCGCCATCGCCTGGATATTGCCTTCCCCCGCAAGGCGGTCCGCGGTCACGCCCCAGAGGTAAATCGCCTCGCAGCCTTCATCCACCAAGTCCCGCACCTGCTTGATGTATGCCTCCCTGTCACGGTCCACTTGCGCAGTCGGGCAGACAATCCACTGCATCTTGCCGCCCTGTTCCTTGCGGTAACGGATGAGCAAATCAATCACATGCGGCACCGTGTGCACTACGAGCGTATTGATGCCGTGCTGTTCGGACAGCAACAGGGTTTCGACGATTTTCTGGTCGGTGTTGTAATGTTCACAGAGGCGGTACACATATTTCAGGTCCCGGCTGTGCGTGAAGTGCGTCAGCAGATTCCCGCCCAACAGCAGGCGGCTGATGGACAGGTTGCCGATCTTCCCCTGCGGCATGTCCTTGACTGCAGAAGAAGTTGACTGCGCGGAAGCCGTTCCCATCACTTGCGCCGCCCATGCCGACGCCACCGGTCCCGCAATCGCCGTCTTCACAAACGCCCTGCGATCCATGTTCCGCATATGCCTGCTCCTTTTAGCGTAATCCACCCGGGTATCCTGATGTTTTCGCGCATTATCTTCGCACAAACCGATGCGCCAGACAACATTTCAGGAAGCCCATATCCCGCCGAATGGGATTTGCTCTACATTCAGGCACCTCTGCGACGATCCCGCGTGCCTCGTGACACCGCTCCCGCGGTGTTACGTATGTCAGGAGATCATTGCGAGTCCCCCACCGCCTTCGGCGGCGATTCGCAGAAGAAAGGTACTTCGTACCAGTTCCACGCCAGGGCATTTACGATTAGATTCGCAAACTGTGAATTTATGGTGCTCAAAGGGCTAAAATCTGCGAACTTTCTTGGCAGCAGCGTAGCGTTGTCATTTCGAGCGTAACGAGAAATCTTAAGCACAGGCCAAGATTTCTCGGTCGCTTGTGCTCCCTCGAAATGACAGAGGCAGTGTTGTCATTTCGAGCGTAGCGAGAAATCTTCACCACAGCCCAAGATTTCTCGGTCGCTTATGCTCCCTCGAAATGACAGGGGCAGTCAGATGGCTTTTTCCGTCTATCCCTCCCTTTGTCATTACTAGTCGCATACCTCCTATGGCGGCGATTCGCAAAAGAAAGGGGACGAACTTTCTTAGCAGCGAAACGAAGCAATGGCGATGAGGCGATTCTTCGCCCCCGACAAGGCTCAAGTGATATTCTTCCGCCAACGGAAATGTGTCACGCCATTTGTGGACTGATGAACCTGGCGGGAGTTAAATATGAATCATGAGAAAAACCCCATACGCAACATGTGTCTGGTGATCGCATTTCTTTTCTGGAGCGTGCAGGCCATCGCGGCGGAGCCGCTGATTGAGAATGATCATTTGCTGGTGCGCTTCGATGTTCAACACGGCGGCGTCGCCGCATTCGCGGATAAGACGAATGGCCATGACTTCGTGGAGGAAAACGCCGCAAGTGAAAATCATCTCTGGCAGGTTTTCCTGGGCGGAGACGCCCAGCGTCGCGTGACGCCTGCGGATGCAAAGGAATTCCGCCGGGAATTCGGCGAAGATGCCTTGCTGTTGACGTGGTCGTCCTTCGACATTGAGAACGCCCCCGCTTTTCATGTGGTTGCAAGCATCGGGCTGGACAGTACCGCGCCGATGAGTTATTGGCGAATCACCGTGGAGAACGCGGGGGATTATACGCTGCACGCCGTTCATTTCCCGCGAATCACAAACGTTGCGCCGCAACAGGATGAAATACTCGCCGTGCCGCTGTGGATGGGGCAGAAAACATCGCAGGCGCGCGCCATGCTTGCCACACCGACGGACCAACCGCCCAAACGATTCCAATGGGACTATCCCGGCCACGTTTCAATGCAGTGCATGACGGTCTATCGAGAAGGCGGCCCCGGTCTGTATGTGGCCTGTGACGACACCGCGTCGCTGCGCAAGGGCTTTTCAGTGTTCGGCGGCCCACCTGGGCAACTGGGCGTCGAAGTGGTCCAAATGCCCGAAGGCGTCACCAAGAGCGGTTATCAGTCCCCGTATGCGGTTATTCTGGGAACAATTGAAGGTGACTGGATGGATGCAGCGGTTCGTTATCGCGCTTGGGCGGAGCAACAATCCTGGGCCAGGGAAAGCCGCCTGCGGCGGGGGTTGGTCCCGGAGTGGGTCAAGAACACGGGGCTCTGGGTGTGGAACCGGGGACGGTCTGAAAACGTGCTGGCGCCCGCTGCGCAACTTCAGGATCACGCAGGGATTCCGGTCAGCGTGTTCTGGCATTGGTGGCACGGCTGCGCCTACGACGTGGGCTTCCCGGAGTATTTTCCGCCGCGCGAAGGCGCGGAACCCTTCCGCGACGCGGTCGCGTCGGCGACGCAGCAGGGGATTCATGCGCTGGTCTATATGAACCAGCGACTGTGGGGCATGGAAACCGACAGTTGGCGCGAAGAGGGCGCGGAACGCTACGCCGTGAAAGGTCCCAACGGCGCGCCGATCAAGGAAGTGTACAACACATTCACGAAATCGCCCTGTGCGCCGATGTGTCTGGGCACATCATTCTGGCGTGACAAATACGCCGGGCTGGCCGAGCAGGCCGTAGTGGGACTGGACGTTGCCGGCATCTATATGGACCAGGCCTGCCTGAGCCTTTCCTGTTACGACCCGACCCACGGGCACCCCATCGGCGGCGGCGCATATTGGGTGGCAGGTTTCCGGGACCTTGCGGATGACATCCGGCGGCGCTGTGCGCAGCGCGGCGGGGTGGTGCTGGCGGGGGAGGGATGCGGCGAGACATGGCTGCCGTATCTCGACCTCATGCTGAGTCTTCAGGTCAGCATGGAACGCTATGCCGCGCCCGGCGCGTGGGAGCCGATTCCTTTCTTTCATGCCGTCTACCACGAATTCGCGTTGTGCTATGGAAACTACTCCAGCCTGACCATGCCGCCCTACGATGAACTGTGGCCGGCGGCATTCGCGCCCAGAACGTCCCTGGCGCTCCTGGACCGCAAGTTCTCGCAGCAGTTCTATCTGGAACAGGCGCGCGCGTTCGTGTGGGGACAACAGCCGACCATCGCCAATTTCCGTTCGAATCAATTCACAGAACGACCGGAAGAAATCGCTTATGTGCTGCGCCTGTGCCGATTGCGGCAAAAGGCGCGGCCCTATCTCGTGCATGGCCGGTTCCTGCGCCCGCCAAAGATTGACGCGCCTGCGGAAACAATAGATATTTCCCGCCTATCAATTTATGCGGGACAACAGGATGCGCTGAAGGAATACCGACGGGAATTTCCCATGGTCCTGGCGGGCGCCTATACCTCCGGAGACGGCGGCATGGCCGTGCCCGTCGCCAGCATCGCCAATGAGGACGTTGCGTTCACGTTGTCCCTGGATGCCGCCCAATATCCCATCCCCGCAACAGGAAGCATCCGGCTGATTACAGAAGATGACGAATCCATTGTCGGGGGCTATGAGGGCGGAAAAGTCCATCTTCCGGTGGAATTGCCGCCGCGCCGCGCGCAGATATATGAGTTCCGATGATGACCTTTTTCATTGCAATAAGCGGCCTGCTCCTGTTGATTGGCGGGGCGGAACTCTTGGTGCGCGGCGCATCGCGCCTGGCGCGCATGATGGGGATTCCACCCCTGCTGGTTGGCTTGACGGTGGTGGCCTTCGGGACGAGCGCCCCCGAATTGGCGGTGAGCATCAAGACGGGATTGTCCGGGCAATCGGAGATTGCCGTCGGCAATGTACTGGGCAGCAATATCTTCAATGTGTTATTCATCCTCGGAATCTCCGCATTGGTGACGCCGCTTTTTGTCACCAGTCGCTTAGTGCGGATTGACGTGCCCGTCATGATTATCATCTCCGCGCTCGCGTGGTTCCTCGCGCGCAATGGCGTCATCGGTCACATTGAGGGCGCATTCATGCTGGCGCTGTTCGTGGTGTACACCGGCGCAATCGCCGTGTTTTCCCGACGGCATTTTTCCAATGGCGCAGAGCAGACGAGAAGTTCGGCGATGCCCCTTTTCGGCGTCAAAGCGTTCGCCGCGTCGCTGGCCGGAATCCTGCTGGGTTTGGGCCTCCTGGTGTTGGGAGCGCGTTGGCTGGTTTCCGGCGCGTCCGAGATGGCACGGCAATTCGGGGTCAGTGAACTGACCATCGGTCTGACCCTGGTGGCCGCCGGCACATCGCTGCCCGAAGCGGCCACATCGCTGGTCGCCAGTCTGCGCAGGGAACGCGATATCGCCGTGGGCAATATCGTGGGCAGCAATATCTTCAACATACTCTGCGTGTTGGCCGTGGGCGGCCTGTTCGCGCCCGGCGGCCTGGCAGTTTCCGAAAGGTCCCTGGAATTCGACATGCCGATCATGCTGGCCGTCGCGCTCGTATGCCTGCCGGTCTTTGTCACCGGCGGCAGCGTATCCCGGCGGGAAGGGGCTTTTTTCCTATTCTACTATGTGCTGTACTTGGTGCTTCTGGCGCTTCGCGCGACCGATTCGCGCTTTCTGCCGCTGGCAACCAATGTCATGATCTTCGTCGTGTTCCCCGCCACAGGACTGATGCTGTTCTTCTCGCTGTTGCGCTCCTATCGTGAAATCATCGCCCTGGCGAACGCCATCGGCGGCAACCTCTCCGCTGCAGGCTGGTATGCCATCAAGAATGCGCGGAAGGTTCTTGTCCTGGTGGTCGGTCTGACCCTCATCATGATCGGCGTTGCCATGATGGTGCTGCCCGGCCCTGCCACTGTTGTCATTCCAATGGGGCTGGCTGTGCTGGCCACGGAATTCCTCTGGGCGCGACGCCTGCTGAACCGCATGTACGCTGAAGTGCAGAAGGCCGCCCGCCGCTTGATCGGCGGCAAAGAGGAAACCAATTGACGACGCCGTATTCTCCGCCAAGCAAGGCGCCGCATTGGCGAAATCTTGCTTCGTCAACATCATCCTACGATAATCGCGACAACACCGAGCGCATCTATCGAATGGCGAAAACGGAAGGGAGGCGCGATGATGCAAGGTCACGCTTTTTGGGTATGCGGCATTTGTTCTCTGTGCTGCGTGGCGTTGTGGGCTTCTCCCGCTCCGTTGCAGGTCTGCCTGGTTTCCGGCTCGTTTGAATACGATTCCGATACCGGGCTTGCGCTGTTCAAAGATTACTTGGAGAGTCGTTTTGACGCGCAATGCACGATCCTTTCCGCGACAGATTGGACGGATATCCCCGGGCTGGATGCGCTGGAATCCTGTGATGTCGCCCTGTTCTATACCCGCCGCCTCCGCCTGAAACGCGAACAACTCAATCGCGTCAAGGCCTATTACCAGTCAGGAAAGCCCATCGTCGCCATCCGGACCGCCAGCCACGGCTTTCAGTCCTGGCTGGCCTTTGACAAAGACATCCTCGGCGGCAATTACAACGGGCATTTCGGGGAAGGGCCGACGACAGAGGCACGCGTCGCGGCAACCCAACGAAATCATCCGATTCTGAATGGCGTCGGACCGATTCGCTCTCGATACAGCCTCTACCGCACCGCACCGCTCGCCGATGATACCACCGTCCTGTTGTGGGGGAGCACGCCGGAATCCGGCGGACGCCAACCGCTCGCCTGGACCCGTGAATCGCAGGGACGCCGCGTCTTCTACACGTCGCTGGGCAGCGTGGGGGATTTCGAACACGCGAGTTTCTGCCGGATGGTGGCCAATGCGCTGTTCTGGTCAACAGGCCGGGAGGATGTCGCCAAACCCCTGCCAGCGCCTGAGCGGCGGGCGCGCCCGGAGGGCGCCCTTCGCTTGAGTATGCGCACCCGGACCAAGACTGCGCCCGGCGGCGGCGCGTGGGAGGAAGGCGCCCTGGTCCGTGAATGGCCAATAGCGGAAACCGCCATCATCATCTGCGACATGTGGGACAAGCATTGGTGCGGATTTGCGAGCGCCCGCGTTAATGCCATGGCCCCGCGCATGAACGAGGTCGTGTCCAAGGCCCGCGAGGCCGGCGTGCAGATTATCCACGCCCCCTCGGAAACGCTGGGCTTCTATCAGGACACCCCGCAACGCCGACGCATGCAGTTGGCCCCGCCCGTGGAACCGCCCGATCCCCTCGAAATCGCGGAACCGCCCCTGCCCATTGACGATTCCGATGGGGGTTGTCCTGATCCCGATCACTCATATGGCGCGTGGACGCGCCAACATCCCGCGATTGTCATCGGCCCGCTCGACGGCATCTCGGATGATGGGAGAGAGGTTTTCAATTTCCTGCGACAGGAAGGCATTCAGCATCTGATCATCATGGGAGTGCACACAAACATGTGCATTCTGGGCCGCTCCTTCGCCATTCGTCAGATGACCCGGTGGGGATTTGACTGCGTGCTTGTGCGCGACCTTACAGACAGCATGTACAATCCCGCCATGCCGCCCCATGTTTCCCACGACGAAGGCACCGAACTGGTCGTCCAACATATCGAGAAATACTGGTGTCCCTCGATGCTGGGCGACGACCTGCTCCATGGCTTGCCCTCGCACAAGACACCGCTTAATACAAACGCTACAAGGTCTTGAAAGTGGCAGACGAGAGACCTGTAAGGTCTTTACAACCTCACAGGTCTCCGCTGACAATATAAGGAGACGGTTGAATGAAGAAATGCGCCTGGATGTTCGGGCTGGCGGGTATGTTGCGGCTGATAACGGGATGCGCGACCCCTTCCACACCGGCGAATCTCGCACCTGTGCGTCCCCCGGGGGAACTGGCAACCGGGTTCATCAACAAAACCTTGACATTTGAGGGAACGCTGCACCGCTACGTCGTCTATGTGCCCTATACATACACGCCGAAGGACGCCTGGCCCCTGATCGTTTTTCTGCATGGCGCGGGCGAGCGCGGCAGCGACGGGCTGCTGCAAACGGAGGTGGGCATCGGTACGGCTATCCGCCGTTTCCCCGATCGCTTTCCTGCGATTGTGTTGTTTCCTCAGTGCCCCAATGATGAATTCTGGGACGTCATGTTTGCACCCATCGAACACATGATGGCTTGCACCCGGGAAGAGTATGCGATTGACCCGTCCCGCATCTATCTGACGGGCCTGTCCATGGGCGGCTATGGCGCCTGGCTCTGGGCCTCGATGCGCCCCGACACCTTCGC
>CAZLII010000037.1:0-13823 GCA_964559065.1 uncultured Nitrospirales bacterium
CGATTTGTTCACGCTTGCAATTTGTCCATCCCCGAAAAACAACCGCTATCGCGGGAGTGCGGCTTTTGTAAGGAGAAGTCTCCGCGCAATCGAGCGAATGCTGGATGATAACAAAGATTATATATCGCTTGCATTATCCGCCGATGATGCGCGTAAAATAATAGATTCGGGTCGAATAGCGGCTTTGTTGGCTATCGAGGGTGGACAGGGCATCGAAGAGAATTTGGATAATCTGAGAGAATTTTACGAACGCGGTGTGCGTTGCATGACGATAACCCACGTAAAAAGTCTTCGATGGGCGGAATCCTCGAGCGATGCGCAAAAAGTGAAACTGGATGGATTGACCGATTTCGGACGCGATGTCGTAAAAGAGATGGAGCGCTTGGGGATGATAATAGACCTCGCTCACGTTTCTGAAAAAACTTTCTGGGATATACTCGAAACGGTGAAATGCCCTGTTATCGTATCTCATGCTGCGGTACGAGGATTGGCGGAACATCACCGCAACTTAACGGATGCGCAGATACTCGCCATTGCGGAACGCGGCGCGCCCGCGCGAGTCAGCATGCTGGGCCGGACCCAGTCGCGCGTGGAAGCGCTGGCGGCAGACCTGCGCGTCGTAGCCCCGGACAACGTGTCGACGGGCGATCTGTCCGGCGGTCTGGAGCGGGCGCTGGCCGAGCATGATGTGATCATCCACGGGACGCCGCTGGGCATGCACGGTCACGGCGAAGATCAGTCTTGTGTGCCGCCGGGACTGCTCCGTCCGGAGCATGTGGTCTTTGACATGGTGTATCGCCCGATGAACACCCGGCTGATTGACGACGCGGAGGCGGCGGGCTGCACCGTCATTCGCGGTCTGGAAATGCTGTTGCACCAGGCGGCGCTCCAATTTGAATGCTGGACAGAATGCGCCGCGCCGACGGATGCCATGCGAGCGGCGCTTCTGGCGGAACTGCAACACGCTGAAGGGGCATCATAAGTAATAGGGCGAGAATGAACTTCAGGGATAGCAATGGAAGGGAGACGGGCGCATGGTAAAGGTACAGACGTTTCTAGGGAAGGCGACGATTGACGGTCTGCACCAGATGGACACCCACATCAACGAGTGGATGAAGCGGCACAGCGTAAAGCCGCTGCACATCCAGCAATCGTTCGGTTCAGACCGGCATCACGATGGACGCAACCAGGAGCCAATCATCGTCATCTCCATCTGGTATGAAGCGGCCGAGGAAGCAGTGCTTTAGGCGCCTCAAATTGGCAACGCTCCCCGACATCGTGCTAAGATGAAGACAAACGCCAGCGCAACCGATGTGGGGTTTTTTTCGCCGAAACGGTGCGGAAACGCCTTCCGGGTTGTTCATTTATCCTGTAATGCTCTTGGAAATGCGGATTGACGCAGGGGAATGTGTTTGTCCGCGAGGAGGATGTCGCCCCCATGATGGTCAGCAAGTTCATTGCCGAAAACTGCGTTGTGCCCAATCTTAAGGCCAACAACAAACCGGACGCGCTCAAGGAACTTACGCATCTGCTGTTTGAACGCAAGAAATTGAAGAATGTCGGGCCGGCGCTCGATCAGATCATGGCGCGCGAAACCACCGAAAGCACGGGCATCGGCCATGGCATCGCGGTGCCGCACGCGCGGGTGTCCGGTCTCAAGGGCCTGATTTGCGCCGTGGGGCGCGTTTCGGAGGGTCTGGAATTCAACGCGGTGGACAAGCGCCCCGTGCACCTGATCTTCTTGATCTGTTATCCGCCCACGCAGCAGACCACCTATCTGAATTTCGTGGCGACGCTTGCCAAACTGCTGCGTGACGAGGCGAACCGGAAGTCCATCCTGGCGGCGGACGGCGCGGCGGAGATGTTCCAGTCCATTGAAAACATGGCCGAATCATTGGTGGAGCCGGAAGACGCGTTTGCGCGGGACCTGAAGGCCAGCCCGGATTTGCTGAAAACAAAGGACGCGCATGCGGACCTGATCCTGCTTGCGCGGCTGCAACTCTGCCAGGAAATGTATGAAACCGCCCGCACCGGAAAGAAACAACTCAAAGAACGCATCGAGAACATCCGAACGCTGGTGGACCCCCGCATCCTCAAACATTACGACCGCCTGATGAAAAGCCGTCCGCCCGCCGTAGTGCCTGTCGAAGGGGATACCTGTCAGGGGTGTTTTATGAAAATGCCGTCGCAACTCGCACAAAAAGTGAAACAGGATACGGAGCACATCCATACCTGCAACAACTGCAGCCGGTTCATTTATATGTTGTAACCGCGACGCTTATCGGCGGTTGCGGTTCCGGCGCAGCGAGGATCACATCATGGACATGGCGAAGATTCAGAAGTACCTTGAAAAGGTGGACCTTTTCAAGGGCTTGATGCCGGAGGATATGGTCAAAATCTTTTCCAAGGGCTTGACCATGAACTGCCCCAAAGGCGAAGTGATTTTCTACAAAGGTACCGAAGGCAACCAGATGTATGTCGTCCTTGGCGGGAAGGTGGGCGTCTTCGAAGGACAGCAATGCATCGCCACCCTGCTCCCCGGAGACAGTTTCGGCGAAATGGCGCTCGTCAACAAAGAACCACGCAGCGCCACCGTGGTCGCCCTGGAAGACTGCCACCTCTTTGTGCTGAATGAAACCACGTTTGAACACCTGATGACCAAGCGCGTCGCCATCCGCATGCTCTTCAACATCATCGGCACGCTCAGCAAGCGCCTTAAAGAGAGCAATCTGCGCCTCGTACATTAGTAACATTTCAGCCGACCGAAGCAATCATTCTCATAACACCGTCATTGCGAGCGAAGCGGTACAATGTGCGGCTGAACGCAGCAATCTTCCACAAATAACAAGGATTGGCGCTGATATGGAGTGCGCCGTCTGTTCGGCGCTTTGGCTGGCTTGAGGAGGGCGGCTTGGAAAACCCAGAGAAAAACGCCGCAAGAATTCGGTGCTCTCAAGTTGGAAAGTGCGGGAAGGTCTTTCCTGTGGATGGTCGTGAAATGGACAGGGGCGCGGGCGGTCTTGTCCGTCACGCGCCCCATTAGGGGTCTCAGCCTTGGCGAGAAGGGGCGCCGTGAACGAGGCTATTGGAGACATCCCAAATATCCTCAAGGTGAGTTGAGCGGCTGGTCGGCAGGAGATACAATATATTGAATATGCGAGGGACCATTTATTTCCATCAAAGCGAATGACTTAACACAACATATTGTATTAAAAGACAATATTCGAGTAAAGAACCAATAAATATTGTGAAAATCTTTTTTCGATGAGACCAAAAAAAGGTCTTGACAAGCACAATATATTGTGCTATGATGGAACCGGTGTCTGAGACAGAGCCGTTCGACAGTCAGAGAATCTGAAGCCCTCCGCAGCCCAAGGGTTCAGGAATTGACTCTGCCAAAACGCTTGCGCCTACAAGTATCATGAACCATGTTTCAGACACACCCCGCACGATGGGCGGCGGGCGCCCAAGACCCGCCGCCCCCCTCCTTTTGGCGGGGTTCTTTCTGACGCTTCAGCCTTCCTGGGCCTGGAATTGGCTGATGAGGCGGGCTGCGGTCATGTGTCCGGCGCTTCGTGCGACCTGTTCGGGGATTTCGCCTCGATGGGACGGCTGGTCTTTCTGCGCGCCGTGGAGCAGAAGGGTTCGGACAACGTCCATGTGGCCATTTTCGGCGGCTTCATGCAAGGGGGCGTAGCCGTCAATGCTTAAGGCGAGGATGTTTGGATCAGCGCCGTTCTCCAGGAGCAGTCTGACGGCGTCGGCGTGTCCGGCGCGTGCGGCGTGGTGGAGCGGGGTGAGCCCGAAGAGGGTGCCGTTGATGAATTCTGGGAACAGTGCGATGAGTTTCTCAAGTCGTTCCAGATCAGCGAAGATAGCGGCGTTCCTGTATTCTTCAAAAAGCACGGTGCGCAGGAATATCACGGTGCGGTCCTGTCCGAGCCGTGTCGCAATTTGCATGGGGGTCATTCCCAAAGCGGGGGCGCGTCGTTTCACCTGTTCCAGAACGATATCCAAGGGAGTCTTCCCGTTGTTTGTGAGGGCGAACAGGTCCGCGCGGCGTCCCACCAGGAGTCTGACGGTGCGGAGGTGTCCGTTTACGGCGGCCAGGTGCAGCGGCGTGTTGCCGTGTTTGTCTGGAGTGTTGATGTCGAGGCCGCGCAAGATGAATAGTTGGGCTGGTCCCCAGTGCCCGGCTGCGGTGGATGCATGCAATGGCAGCCAGCCCTGATTGTCCGCCAGGAATATGTCCGCGTCATTGGCGATCAACGCCTTGACAATGAGGATATGCCCCCGCCGTGAGGCGATATGCAGCGGCGTGCGCCCCTCGGCATTGCGGACATTGAGTTCCACACCTTTGCTGACCAGGAATTCGGCGGATTCGAGGCATCCGCGTTCGGCCACGGCATGGAGCGGGGAATGGTTGGCGGCATCGCGGTGGTCGGGGTCTAGTCCAAGTTCGACCAACCATTGCACGGCGTCGGACGTATCGTTCTCGGCTGCGGCATACAGGGGCGTGCGGCCAAGGCGGTCCAGCACGTTGATTTCCGCCCCCAAACCCACAAGTTTTTTGGCGATATCCGTATGTTCATGGAATAAAGCGGTGTAAAGGGGGGTGCGCTCGTCGGCGTCGCGGGCGTGAATGTTCGCACCCCTTTCAATCAAATAATCAACAATATCGCGATGTCCGTGGGCGATGGCGGAATGCAGGGGGGTGCGGCGCTCCCGATCCTGCGATTCAATATCCACGCCTTCTTCCAAAAACCGGCGCACCAACGGCAGGTAACCCTCCTCAGCGGCAATGTGCAAGGTGGTGCGGCCGTCCCTGTCTTTCTGGCTCGGGTCGGCGCCGCATTCCAGGAGCAGGTTGACCATCCTTTCGTTGTTCATCTCCGCCGCCACATGGATTGGCGCGTAGCGGCGGCGGTCGCGCGTTGAAATATCAGCGCCGTTTTCGTGAAGATATGCAACAATGTCGGCGTAACCGTTATTTACGGCGATCTGCAGGGGGGTGAAAGTGTCGCGATTCTTGCCCTCGAGAAAAGCGCCGTTCTCCACAAGCAGCCGCGCCACGTCCAGCCGGCCTTTTTCGGCTGCAAGATGCAGGGGCGTATCGCCCGCCCGGGACCGGGCATCAATATTGGCGCCACGAGAAATGAGGAAGGCGACCATGTCGGGCGAGGTCCTCCGGACCGCCAAATGCAGGGGCGTCTCTTCCATTCTCGATCCGGCTGTGTCGTTTATCGAAAGGCCGAATTCAAGCAGCAAATCAACCATGTCTTTTGATTCGCGCAGTACCGCTATCGCAATGGGGCGGTCGCCCTCCCGGGTGGAAGCGTCCATGCGGGCGCCTCGCTCAAGGAGAAATCGCGCTGTTTCCGTATGGTCGGTCATGACCGCCTCCAGCAGTGGCGTGACCCCCAGAATCGTGGCCGCGTTGACAAGATGCGGTTCATCCTCGAGGATTTCGCGCACCGCCCGCAGGTCACCCACGCCTGCGGCATGATGAACCGTATAATCTGGTCCCATTCTCCGAAGCAGCGCTGTCGCATCCCATTGTTTTGCATCAGCGGCGACTTGAAGCGGCGGCGTGGCAATGTCTTGTCGAACCATGCTTCTCGTGTTCGCGCCCAATCCGACCAGGGCGCGTATGGCGTCCGTTTGCCCGGTTTTCGCCGCGTAATGCAACGGATTCAGCATGTCGGCGTTGCGTTTTTCCAAATCCAATCCATGTCTGTGAACAATTTCGAGCGTGTAGATGCGTCCGGCGGCCGCCGCAAGATGCAGCGCCGTATTTCCTGCCCCATCCCGGGACCGCAAATTGGCGCCCGACGCCAGCAGTTCATGAACGATGCCAGGCTGGCCGTGCTGCGCGGCGAAGAGCAAAGCGTCCAGCCCATCCTCGCCGCGCGCATGGATATCCGCGCCGCTTCGGAGCAGGCGGCGCAGCGCATAAAGGTCGCCCGCCGCAATGATTTGACGAAGGGCTGCATGGTCCAGCCGTATTGCGGCGCCCGCCTCGCCGACATGGTCATTTGAGGCATCCGCATTACTGAAGTTCCAGGAATATCCCAGTCCGAAGGATATGGCAGCCAGCGCAATACACAGCCAAGTTGCTTTCATGACAATTCAACCCTTATGCCATCCCGCATGGGCGACGGCGCCATCATGCATAAGACCGAAAGACTTGCGCTTATAGTGCCACAGGGCGATTGAGGCGCTCAACACGGGGACATCATATGCGCATGGCATCGGCAAGGGAAGGGTCATTCCAAGCGCCAGCGGTAGGTGGCGACAGACTTGGGGGCCAGCACCGCCGCAAAGGATGTATCGCCGCATCGGACGGTGAACGGGCGGTCGGCGGACCCTGCATTGGCCGCCACCAGGACGATGGCCCCGTGCGGCGTCTTGAAGGCGACATGCGCAAAAAAACGCTCCGGTTCGCTTGATTCGATGCGCACGGAACCACGTGGAATGAACTTCATGAACTGTCCGTACATGTAGTAGTCGAAACGGTATTCGACGGAAAGGTCCTCTTTGAGTTCGACACAGGTGGCGCTGGCCCCGTGGGGACCGTTATTCGGCTTGCGGTGCTCATCAAGCATGATCACCCAGGCATTGTACGAACGCGACCAGTGCCGGAGAATATTGATAATGCGAATCGCTCCAATGGTGCGGAACGTGGACCCTTCGGAAAAGTAAATGTGTTTGTCGGGAAACTCTTCCCGTAATGTGCTTTGTGCATCCACCCGACCCTCGTAATGATGAAACGCCGTGCCCTCCACATACTTTGCCGCTTCCGGATCACGCAGCACCGCCCGGGGAAAATCCAGCAGATTCCAGTTATGATCCCAACACCAGATATGCGGCGAGATGGGGGACTGGGCAAGCATCGGGCCGAAGTAATCCCGAATGAAATCGCGCTGCTCTTCGCCGGTCCACAGGCAGGTGGGGTATCCCGGATGCTCCATGCGCGGCTCGTTTTGCAGCGTAAGCGCATAAATCGGCACGCCTTCCGCCTGATAGGCCTCCAGATACTTGATCAGATATTGCGCATAAACGTCGTAATGCTCCCGTTTCAGCGCGCCGCCGCACATGGTTCCACTGTCCTTCATCCAGCCCGGCGGACTCCACGGCGAGGCGAAGAAGAGCAGGTCGGGGTTGGTTTCCTGCACTTTTTTGATGATCGGCAACACGTAGGCACGGTCCTTTTCGATGGAAAAGCCCTTGAGTTCGGGGTCGGTTTCGCCTTCGGGAAGATCGCTGTAGGAGTAATACGGCTCGCCGATGAAGTCCGCTGCGCCGATACACAGGCGCATCAGGTTCATGCCGATGCCCTTCTCCGGGTGCACCAATCTCTCAATGACCTCGTCACGCAGTGCGGGGGAGAGGCGCGACAGGTTATAGCAGGTGGCATGTTCGAGCGATGCGCCCAGCCCCAAAATGCTCTGATAGGTCTTGGCTGGTTCCACCGCGATGACATCGCCCCGGATGCGGCGCGGCGCTTTGCGAAGAACAATGGGTTCTCCCGGCGTGAGTTTGTTCAACCCGTCTTCAGAACTGGTCCAACTCTCCACTGCGCCCTCTCCCGCCGCGGCAGCGGCAATTGTAAATGCGATAAAGAAGGTCATAACGATGCGCATCAAATACATGTGGAAGACTCCTTGCAATCATTTTGTGGCATTCTTGAACTGGACTATTAATCTTGGTTGCCGACCACAGTTTCCGCAAGCAGTTTCGTCATCTGCCGCTTCACGGCGGATTCAAAGCCCGGAGCGACGCCGACATGCACGTCCCTGATAATGCCATCTTTTCCGATGAACACCGTCTGGGGGATGCCGGAAACTTCGTATAACCGTGCGATTCCCCCGTCGGCGTCGAGTGCTACAGGCAGTGTCAAATCCGCTTCTTTCAAATACGCGGCAACCTGCGTTTCAGGCTCCATGAGATTGACCGCATACACGACCGCCCCTTTTCCATGATGGGCCGCAGCGGTTGCGGCGATGGCCGGGAGTCCCCGGCGGCACGGGGGGCACCATGTGGCCCAGAAATCGAGAAGCACGACATCCTTGCCAAGGTGCTGGGACAGGTCCAGCGTGCCGCCGCCCAACAACGGCGCTTCAAAAGGCGGCGCGGCTTGTCCAATCAGCGGATGCGCGCCCCATTGGCGCGCGATGACAACGACAACGATCAGCAATCCTGCACCGAAAATGACCAGGCGCCATCGGAACCGTTTCGGCGCAGACGCTGGTTGCAATGTCGAATTGGGGACATCGGTTGTCATGTTATGGCCTTTCGTCGGTCTGCAAATCCAGCCATGCCATTTCCTCTTTGGAGAGGCTCACGGATACAGCGGCGGCGCTTGCCGCAAATTCGTCGGGCGTATAAGCCGCCACCAGCGAGAAGATGTTAAAGCCCTGATTGAGCACATAGGCCAGGGCGATTTGCGCCGCGCTCAGTCCGCGCGCCTTTCCCAAAGATACAGCCCGTTCCAGCCGCCGCCAGTTGGCCTCGCAGCCGTAGCACCGCATGTACAGCGTGTCCGCGTGTTCGGCCTGGTTCTCACGGGTAAGCCTGCCGGAAAACCAGCCGCCCGCCAGGCTGGACCAGCAGAACAGCGGCATCTGCTCGCGCAGATACCATTCCCGCTGCACGGCGTTGGCCGCGCCGGTGATGGTCACGCAGTCGTCCCACGGCGCTTCGATTTGCTCCGCCAGGCTGAAGTGCGGGCTGCTCGCCGCGAACGGCGTCAGCCCGTGCGCCTTGGCGTAGGCATTGGCCTGCGCGATTCTATCTGTGGTCCAATTCGACCCGCCATAAGCGCGGATGCGCCCCGCCTCTTTGTGCTCATGCAAAGTTTCCACAATGGGACCGACCGGCGCGGCGGGATCGTCTCTGTGCAGCAGGTAAAGATCAATGTAATCCGTCCGCATCCGCGCCAGGGTGTCGTAAATGTCCGCCGTGATGTCGAAAGGCGTCACCCGTTTCCGGTCCACGTTGTGGTGCGCCCCCTTGCCAATGACCACGACCTTGTCGCGAAGGCCGCGCGCGGCGATCCACCGCCCCAGCACGCGGTCGCATTCGCCGTTGCCATAGACATGGGCTGTGTCGAATGCGTTGCAGCCGTGCGCGTATGCGGCATCCAACAGGGCGAAGCCCTCGGATTCCGTTTCCGACGTCAGCATGACCGCGCCCTGCACCACGCGCGAAATGCGCTTGTCTATTCCCGGCACGTTTCCGTACTGCATGAGATTTCCTTCGGTCTCGTGTTTGTTCCGCCGACTGGCGTGAAGACCAAAGCATATCATAAAAAGGTTCGCAGGGCGTTCCACAGGGGTTCCGGACGGAGCGAAAACAACAGCGCCAGTTCCACCATTGGCGCACACCAGCATTGGCGGCAATCACGCGGCGTTTTGCTCAAGCGGAATTGCTGCGCCAATTCTGCGCGTGTCGCGTTTGCGCCGGCGGTTTCCAGATAGCGTCCGGCCTCCGCCTGGTGGCACGCTACAAAGACGCCATCCGGCTCCACAGTGCCGGTCAGCCGCGCTGCGCTGCACCAGATATGCGTGGGTTGCGGCCATTGCGCCAGATGCTTCAGTCCGGCCACGGAATTTCGCACCGGCGCGCCGGCGCGCTTGCGCGCGATGATCTGCTCAATGGCGGCGTGATACGCCGCCGGCGGCGGGGCGATGGGATTGGGCGCCGTGGAGGAGTCCAGCCACTGCGTGGCGGGCTGGAACATCACAGTGAGTCCATGCTGCATCGCGATATGCAATACTTCATCGAGTCGGTCAATATTCATGCTTGAGATGACGCACAAAAGCGAGACGCTTACCCCCGCGTCGCGGCATGTTTCAATGGCCGTCATGGTCTTGGCGTGCGTTCCCTTTCCACGAATGGCGTCGTGCGTCTCCGGCGCGCCGTCCAAACTGAGATTGACATGATCAATCCATTGCAGTACGCCGCGCTTCTGCGGCAACAGTGCGCCGTTGCTGCTGAGATAGACCTGAAATCCGAGGGCATGTGCGCCATGGGCTATTTCTCCGATGTCTTCGCGGAGCAGTGGTTCGCCCCCACCCAGCGTGATCCAGCGCGCGCCGATATGCCACAGGGATTTCAGCCCTTCCAGCACCTGCGCCGTGTTCCATTCTTCACGGCGCGCGTCGCATGCGCCGCAATAAAGACACCGCAGGTTGCAGCGAAACGTAAGGTTCCATTCAACGAAAAGCGGGACGCGCTGTTGCAACACGCGCACCTTTACCAACGCGACGGCCAACCGGGCGGCGCAATGCAGGGCGCGTATCCGGTCATGACGCATCGCCGACTTCCCCGCGTGTTGCCGCATCACGGGCGCGCCGGCGGGCGATGCGGTTTACCCAGAGCAGCGCGATCCATCCCAGGGGAATCCATATCCAGAATGTCAGAAGCCGGAACGCGCCCACGGCGAAGGCCATGTGGGCGGGCGGCACTTCCAGTATGCTCAGCGAAACCCCCAGCAGCGCCTCCACCGCGCCGATGCCCCCCGGCAGTCCCGTGCCCGCGCCTAAAACCAGGTTGGCCGGGGCGATAATCCATGCCTGCCACAATTGCAGGTTGCCGGGCAAATCCCGAACCACCATGTAAAACGACGTGCCCACCAACATCCAACCCACTGTGATCAACGCCGCCATCAGGAATGTGGCGGGCCGCCGCCAATAGGTGCGCGGAATTGCCGCGAGTTTCTTCGGCAACAAAACGGTGACCCAATCGAAGAAAAAGAGCATGGCGAAAACAACGATGGCCGCGGCCAAAGGCGCCAGCCAGGGGACCGCCACATAGGTGATCGCGCCGGCCAGCAGCGCCAACGCCGCGATACCGCTCAAGACCATCAGCGCCAATTCCGCCGTGATCGCGCCGCGGAAACCGCCCGCGCCCAGCCGAACGATCGCGTCCGCGCGAACCACCCGGCCCAATTGCGCCGGCAACAGCAAACCGGCATAGACACTCATATATGCCAGAAACCCCTGGCGCCATGGCAGCCGCGCTCCGAAATCCCATTGCACCCGATACCAGATGGCGGCATCCAGGAACAAATCCAGCAGGCGCAACACAATGACGATCGCCACCACCGACCCGCCGCGCCGCCAGTACAGCAACGCTTCGCGCCAATCGCCGAAAAAAAATACCGAGACCCCGTATGCGCTTACCGCCGCCAACAGAAGAAACGCCGCCAAACGGGCGTATCGCGCTCCAAATTTCCTTTTCACACCATACCTCGCACCAACTGGATTGCTGCAGGGGAGTTTCCATCAATAGGTCCATTTTGCCCTGCAACTTACGCGAAATCATAAGGAAAAACAAACAATTGCGTACTGACGAAAGGAAAACGTCTATTCCGAAGACGCCGAAAATGAGCACACGACTCTCTCCGTCATTGCTACAGTGTATCCAAATTGTGCCGGTGATTGCCATTGAAGATCGAAAGATCAAATCCGTAAGTAATAGAGGCTGGCATTATTGTGTTTCTCGGAAATGCCAAGTAACGCGAACCCTTTTGAAGAAATGCGTTTCAAGCATAAGCGCACGTATCTCTTGATCAAAACGCCAAATGAGGATGCGGCAAGATGCCGCATCTACATTGACGAAAAAGTAGACGCGGCACAGTCATCGCGATACATGCGCATTGATGTGCATGGCGTGTTGGTTTTGAAAAACACGGAATGGTATAACCGTAGGCGGCGTTTACATTTTCGCAGGAGGCGCAGGATACGGCACAAGGAGCAGGTCCAGATGCGCAAAGAACGGTTGGTGGCGCTTTCAGGGGCGCTGAAGGGACAAGTTTTCACTATTGCGGGAACAGTCAGCATCGGACGCAATCCCGACAACGTCGTTCAGTTGGATGACCTGCAGGTTTCCCGCCGGCATGCCCTGATTCATCACGACGCCAAGGGGACCGTGCTGCGGGACCTCAGCAGCGGCAACGGCACCTACGTGGGCGTACAGCGCATTAGTGAATATGTGCTTTCACATGGCGACATTATCCGCTTGGGAAACCAGGAGTTCCTTTACGAGGTGGAGGAAGCGCCGGCTTCGTCTATGCCGGGCGGCGTGACGCGCGATGGTGAAAAAAAAGGGGGCAGCGGAGTCCGCATGGAACCGGGTCGGGAAGGCCGCCTGGAAGCCACCGCGGCGGCCAGCGTTTATCAGACCATGTTTCACGCGGCGCAGGCGGACCCCACCGGGGAACAACTGCGCGAGGCGCAGAAGCGGCTGCGCGCCGTCTATGCCGCCAATCAGGTGATTTCCAGCGAACGTAATCTGTCCAGACTGTTCGAGCGCGTGATGGACCAGATTTTCGCGTTGGTGCCCGCGCACAACGGCGTCATTCTGATCAAAGACAAAGACACGGGGGAATGGGTGCAGGAGCACGTGAAAACCGGCCTGCGCGACGAGGACTTTATCATCAGTTCCTCCATTGTAAACAGGGCGTTCGAGAACGGCGAGGCGGTGCTCACCTACGATGCGGCCGAGGACTCCCGATTTGAGGCCGGAGCAAGCATCATCACCCAGAAAATCGCCTCGGCCATGTGCGTCCCCCTCATGCATCAGAACGACCGCCTCGGCGTCGTCTATGTGGACACGCGCGGCACGACAAACGCCTTTGTTTCCGGCGATCTCGAATTGCTGGTGGCGCTGGCCGGGCCGGCCGCCATCGCCATCCGAAACGCGCAATACCTGCACATGGTTGAACAGGCCTATGAGGAAACCCTCATCTCGCTGGCCAACGCCATCGAAATGCGCGACCATTACACCGTCGGCCATACCTGGCGGGTGACCAACTTCGCCATGGAAATCGCGCGCGAACTGGGCTGGCCTCCCGAACGCCTCAAGGAAGTCCAGATGGGCGGCGTGCTCCACGATATTGGAAAACTCGCCGTGGACGACGCCATCCTCCGCAAGCCCGACCGCCTGACGGAGGAAGAATATGAAAAGATGAAGATTCACCCCGAACGCGGCGCGCAACTCCTGCAGGATGTCAAGTCCCTGCACCCGCTCATTCCCTATTGCCTCTACCATCACGAGCGTTATGACGGCAAGGGCTATCCCTTTGGGCTGACAGAGGAAGACATCCCCATCGAAGGGCGCATCCTCTCAGTGGCCGACACCTTCGACGCGATGACCAGCAACCGCCCCTATCGCAAAGGCATGGACCCGGAAATCGCCATTGCGGAAGTGGAAAAAGGCATCGGCACCCAGTTCGATCCCGTATGCGCCGAGGCGCTCATCCGCTGTTATCGCGCAGGTCGCATTGACGCCATCCTTCAGGACTATTACAAGAAAGAAGTCCGAAGCATTGCCTGCCCCTATTGCAGCACCTTCATCCGTTTGCCCGACACGGTCCAATCGGGAGACCATCTCGCCTGTCATGTCTGCCACCGGACGCTGCGGGTTTTGGAGAGAAACCAGGCCTATTACGGCGAATGGCTGCCCCATAGCACCCCAAAACCTTCTGACAAACCTTCCGCCATTGGCCAGAAAAGCAGCCAGAACGAAATAACGACATAGGAATATGGCGGTTCGTAACATTCTAGCCGACTGGCGCAACCTTTGGCATCCACACACATAATGCGTTCTTTTCGGCATTGCGAGTCCCCCACCTCCTTCAGCGGCCATTCTCAGAAGAAAGGGAATTATGTAGTTTTGTAGGTCTTCGAGTGGATACGCTCTTAGTAAGGCAGTAACAGTAAGTGGCCTATTTCGCACGCAGCGTTGTCATTTCGAGCGTAGCGTTGTCATTTCGAGCGTAGCGTTGTCATTTCGAGCGTAGCGAGAAATCTTCACCA
>CAZLII010000038.1:0-13494 GCA_964559065.1 uncultured Nitrospirales bacterium
ACACTGGCGCTCGACATGTCGGACGGGGCGGCGCGCGAATCGGTTCTGACGGCGCTCAATCGGGCAATAGACATGCCTTTCTATCCCGGGCCGTTCCATCTGATGAAACTGAGTCTATTCCTGACCGCTGAAGGACACCCCGACCTTGGCGAGGCGGTGGCGCGCACATGCCTGCGCATCCGGGAACGCTATGTGATGGGATGGCTGGCCCTCGCGATTGCGCTGGGAACCCAAAACAGACTGGAAGAAATGACTGCTGCCTTTGAGCAAATGCATGCCTTCGACGCCACCGGCCTTTCGCGCGCGTACGAGGCGGCGGCGCTGGCGCTCTTCAAACATCACGACACGGCTGAGGGCCAAAAGCGCCTCGACGAAATGGCCGGAACGGGCTTCTTCGTACCCACGGCGCTCTCCAGAGCGGCGGGAAACCTGCCTTGAAGGTGGGGCATGTTGCACATAGGACTATTCGTTGCGTCATCTCTCGCATTGTGGATTGCATCCACCTGCGGGTGTGACACTGTCCACCGAGGAAATGCCATTCGATTGAGGTTACACACCCCTCCGAAATATATGATCATGAATCCGCCGCTTGTCAGGGGCCGGTTCTGTCGGCGCGTGAATAGTTATAATCCGGTATATGCAGCAACTATGTGGTTGACAACAAACCCGCTTGGGTCTACACTACTTTTCAGGCGATGACCAGCCATGACCGTCATAGAGGCAGAGTAGACGGATTCAGGGACTTATTTTCTCCGTGCCAGAAATGCCGATGGCGATATCGCTTATTGTTCTGGTGGCTGGCTGTCGCCCTTGGAAATCCATTAACAAGTCAGGCATAAAATGAAAAAACTTCGGTTGTTTCTGGTTAATGTTGGATTTCGTGTGCCCATGTATCCGCTGGCGACCCCGCCACTGGGGCAAATGTACCTCGCGGCATACATCCGCAAGCACTTTGACGTGGATGTCCAAGTCGAAAACCAGCGAGAAACGAACATCTCGACCGAGCAGTTGGCCCGTAAAATCATAGATTTCAGGCCTGACATCGTGGGGCTGGGTGCGTTGACCCCTTTTGCGCACCATCAGCGGGAACTTGCTGAAAAAATCCGCGCCGGACTCAAGGACGCCATAATTGTTCTGGGCGGTCCGCACATCAGTTCATTCGGCGCACAGGCGCTGGAGAAGGCGGCGGCCGCGGATTGCGCCGTTTCGGGCGAGGGCGAGCGGTCCTTCGAGTTGATTTGCCGGTGTTACCTGGAAGGGGACGGAAAAGATTTCTCCGAAGTGCCCGGCCTGCACTGGCGCAAGGACGGCGTTGTGGTGAGCAATCCGGGCATCGCGCCGGTCATTGAGGAATTGGATTCTCTGCCCATGCCGGCCTACGACCTGATTGATTTGCCACGCTACTGGAAAGTCAATTCGATGGCCCCCATCCCGAGGCGAAGGTATGCAACGTTGTTCAGCACCCGGGGATGCCCCTACGGGTGCACTTGGTGTCACCGGGTCTTCGGAAAACAATGCCGCTTCCATTCCGCCGAACGCATAGCGGACGAGGTGGAATTTCTTTCAAATAAATACGGCATAGATGATTTTGAGTTTGTGGATGACATCTTTAACCTGGATAGAAAACGGATTCTGGAATTGGCGGCGATATTCGGCCGCCGTAAGATGCGGCCCCGCTTTGTTTTTCCGAACGGCTTGCGCGGCGACATTCTGGATGAGGAAACCATAGATGCGCTGGTGGACGGGTGCGGCATGTATTTCTGCAGTTTCGCCCTGGAAACGGGTTCGCCGCGACTCCAGCAATTGATGGGCAAACGGCTGCGTATCCCCAGGTTTCTTGACAATATCGCGTACGCGGTGCGCAAGGGCGTGTTTACCAATGGGTTCATGATGCTCGGCTTTCCGACCGAGACGGCGGAAGAATTGCAGATGACCATTGATGTGGCCAATCATTCCCAGTTGCACACCGGGTCTTTTTTCACCGTGACGCCGTTTCCCAATACGGAACTCTATAAAATAGCCTGCCAAATCGCTCCGGAAAAGTTGGAAGCGATTAATTACGAAGATATGACCTATGCGGGGATTCGGGTCAATGTTTCTGCCGTGTCTGACAGAGAACTGTTTTATTATCAGCGAAAGGCTAATATTCAGTTTTTCCTGAATCCCCGGCGTTTTTACCGCATGTGGCGGGATTTCCCGCAGCGTTCCCTGCTATTTCTCTATGCGCCAATTGCGTTTCGACGCATGACAAAAGGGCTGCTCTTCAAGTCGGATGAATAAGAGGCGCCCAGTGACGACGCAAAGAATAATCCTGCGTATTATTGCGGCAGTGGGGATCATCCTTCTGGCGGGCGGGCTTCGTCTCTGGAATCTTGAAAATCAATCGGTGTGGCTGGACGAATTTGCGTCCGTTGCGCATCTGGATGCGCCCGCTTATCGCGGCAATCTGTATGGCATGCAGATCAATTGTCCGACCCACACCATGGGCCCGCTCCACTATTACCTGCAATACCACGCGGCGAGGCTGTTTTCCCTTGATGTGTATGGATTGCGCGTGTTGAACGTGGCGCTCGGCCTCTTGTGTGTTCTGGCTGTATTCGAGGCGGGGCGCTGGCTTTGCGGTTGGTCATGCGGCCTTTTGGCGGCCTTGTGTGTGGCCTTGTCTCCGCAGCATATCTGGTTTTCCCAAGAACCCCGTCCCTATACCTTGTTGACGTTGCTTGCCGTGTTGTCGGCCTACTTCCTGATGCGGGCCGTGCAGGAGGGGGGGCGATGGTGGTGGGCGGGAAACGTGACCGCCAATGTGCTTGTTGCCTGGACGCATTTGTTTGGTCCGGTGCTTTTCGTGACGGAAGGCATCTATTTGCTGGCCTTGCGCGGGCGCGTGCGTTTCAGGACCGTGCTGTCATGGGCGATCGTGATCAATGTGGCACTCCTGCCGTGGTATGCGTGGCTGCTGAGCACCCCGTTCCTATATTCCGAGACCGGCGCTTCGGGCGTACGCGACATGGCGCGTCAGGTCATCCCGGAGATATTCGCTGATGAGGCCGTCGCGCTGAACCCGGAAATCATGCCTCCCTGGCAGGCACACCCCGACTATGTTGCGCCGCGCTGGTTGGGCAGGCTGCTCCTGCTTCGTCCCTTTTGCGATGCCGCGCTGCTGGCGCTGCTTCTTGGCAGCGCTGCCGTGGCGCTTTGCCGGTCCCTTGCTGTGAGCAACGCCCCCCCCGGCGCAATAAACGGTAACCGCTCGGACGACTTCCCACGAATCCTGTTGCCTCTGTTGCTGTTTTTGCTTCCGGGGACAATACTTGGCGTACTGGCCCTGCTGTCGCAACGGGCGACAATTGGTACGATGTATTCATTGTATGCCACGGTGGGCTTGTATTTGATGCTTGGAATGGCATGGGGCCGGGGCCGGGTCCGCTTTCGGTCACTTCCTTGGGCCGGCGCTGCGCTCCTGTTGTTGCTTTACGGATATCAACTGGCAATCACGCTGCCGTTCACCACGCGGACGGACTGGCAGGGCGCAACACGCCGCATCCTGGACGCGGGGGAGGCGGACGACGCCGTGCTGGCAATGGAAAACATCTATTGGTCGGAGCATGCGCGGTTCTATCTCGGCTGGCGTGCGCCGCGCGTGCGCATCCTCAGGACCTTCCAGGCCGTCTGTGACGATGCTGCGCGGTATTTCGAGGAGCAGTTCGCGGCAAAAGGCGAGGGCGCGCGGCGCAATTCCGCGTGGGTGCTGGTCAACGTTGGCGAGCATCTCGCATTGGACCCGAACTGCGAGCCTGCAGAACGCATCGCGGAGGGGCTGGCGGCGCGCGGGATGAGCATTGATTTCGAGTGGTTCTATGGCCATTACAACCTTGCATTGGGCCGGGCGCGCGCCATGCCGGATGCGCGCCCCCATCTTTCTCCGTCCGAGGTGCCGTTCTGCTTGTCGCCGGATTATTCGATTGTCGCTGCGGACTTGGGGCTTGCAGCGCCGGGCGACACGGTTGATACGGAAACCTTGATGGCCCTGCGGCGGATTATTTATCACTGGCCGCCAATCTATGACTATTCGGGCGCCGTCAGCGCTTTCGATTTCCTGGGGGAGGGACGCCCGGACCTCGCGGAGCGGATGGCCCTTTACGTCTTGGCATCAAGTCCAAATCTCACAATGGCCCATTTAGCGCTTGGTCTCGCCCTGCTGGCGCAAGGCCGGGATGGGGAAGCGCAGCGGATATTCCGCGAACTCTGGCCCCGCCATCGGGGGTTGCAGTACCTGCACGAGGCCTTGCTTGACGCCCTGCTGCAAGGGGATTGCGATGCCGTGGCGGAGCAGTATGAACGATTGCGGGCGCACGGGCATATTTACTGGATAGGCGCCATTGATTATCTCTGTCACAGACGCTGTGGAATATAATGATAATGTAAAACAGTATAAAAAACGGTTGCAATGGGCAGCGACCGGAAATGGACACTGCAGCAAAGCCATTGTTGTGGTCCACAAAGCAAGGCGGACAAAATTGACGCCGACAATCGCCCCATCGCCGCAGTGATGGAGACCCTTGATAGTATGAATGTCCTCCTGATAAGTGTTCAACGAAATCTGGACATCATTGGGCTGAAGGGACTGCACCATCTGCTCTTGGACCGTGGCTACAGGTCTTTTTTGCTTTATCTGCCGGACTTTGATCCTGCATCCACCGCCAAGACGGCGACGCTGAATCGCTTTGTTCGGGAGGTGAACCCGGGATTCATCGGAGTCAGCCTGATGGCGATGGACTACTATCTGGCCAGTCAGATTACGCGGGCAATCAAGCAGGCATTTCCGGAAATACCGGTGATATGGGGAGGGGTTCATCCATCCACCGCGCCGGAGATGTGCTTGCAGGACGCCGATTATGTCTGTATCGGTGAAGGCGACCAAGCCATTCTTGACCTTGCAGAAGCGGCGCGGCAGGGAGATTCCTTCCGTGATGTCAAGAACATAGGTTTTCTTGAAAATGGGACGTTGCGCCGGAACCCCTTGCATCTACTCACGGCCAATCTGGATGAACTGCCCATTAGCAGGCAAATACCGGAGAACAGTTTTGTGATGCGGCGGGGCGCTGTCGCGCCGCTGCAAAAACGTGATTTGGTGAAATTCCACCGCTACCGGGGCGGCTTGTACAAAATTATGACTTCGCGGGGCTGTCCGCATGCCTGCTCGTATTGCGTAAACGGTTTTCTGAAATCTTTGTATCCGCACAATCCCGTACGCCGCCGCAGTATCGATCACGTGATGCGGGAACTGGAGTTGGCCGCACGGGAAGGCCCACGACTCACTTATATTGATATTACTGATGACTGCTTTCTGGCCTCTCCCATGGAATATCTGAAGGCGTTTTGTCGGGAATACAAGGCGCGCATTCGTGTGCCTTTCCTGGTAAAGGGCACGCCGCAATATTTCACCCGTGAAAAAATGGACCTTCTGGTGGATGCCGGCCTCTCCTGGGTCAACATCGGGCTGCAATCCGGCAGCGACCGCACATGCAGGGATGTATATTGCCGGAAATCCAGTGCGGCGGAGTTTCTCAGAGCCGCCGAACTGGTGAATCAGTATTCTGTCGCGGCGTTTTACGACATCATTGTGGAAAACCCGTTTGAATCATTGGAAGACGAATTGCAGACGGCGGAAACCCTTATGGCCACGCCGCGGCCTTTTTATCCCCAACTTTTTTCTCTGATGTTCTATCACGGAACGCAGTTATATGAACGTGCGACAAGGGAATGCCCGGAACATCTCAAGGCGCCGTTGGACCAGGATTTCTATAGTCACGAAAGCCGGGATATCAATGCGTTGATCGAAATCGCCGGCATTTTGCATCGTCCCCTCGTACATTGGCTGATAGCGGCGTTTCGCCGTGACCGCCACGCCATGACAACGCGACTGGCCTTGGCACTGGCGGTGTTCTATACCAAGACATTCCTTCGACCTGTCGTTTATTTTCGTCTCATACGACGTTCGTTCCGCGGTTCCTTCTGGCGGTCCTGCGCATCCCTGCCGCTCTTTTTGAGTGAGCGCATCGTGCGGCGCCTAGAAATGAAAGGCTGGCATTGGCATGCCTCATGATGTTGCAGAGATGGAGGCTTCCCACCAGGGGGGCGATCGGGGGAACGGTTGATGTGGGTCTGTTTCAAGGAAGTTTCTGCACCATTCTCATGCAAGGACGGGTTTCGCATGATGAAAAGGGACGCAATACGCCTCGGCGGAATGGCATTGCTGATGCTGTTGGGGCTTGGACTGCGCATCTATCGGCTGCGGGACCAAAGCGCCTGGTGCGATGAAGCGCAGTTTTTTGCGCTCTCCGCGCAGGACCTGAGGACCTTTCTCGACATCATCAAATTCTGGGGGCCGGACAATGTGCTCTTATACTATGCCGTCTTTTACTGGTGGAACCATCTGCTTGGGATTTCATTGGTGACGGCCCGGATGTTGACTATTCTGGCAGGTGTCGCCTGCATACCGTTGGTATATGTGTTGGGGAGGCGCGTATTTGATGAGCGGGCGGGTTGGATTGCGGCAATGCTGACGGCGCTTTCCCCATTTCAGATTTGGCATTCGCAGTCCATGCGTCCCTACGGGTTGTGCGTGCCGCTGGCGTTGCTGGGTTTATACGCGCTGGTGCGCGTCGGCCAGGCCGATGCTGCGGGCAAGGGCGCGTGGGGGTGGTGGGTGACGGCATTCATCGCAAACTGTCTGCTGATGTGGACGCATGTGTTTATGGTGTTGCTGATTCCGGTGCAGGCGGCATGTCTTCTGGGGATGCGGCAAAGAGGCTTCTTGCGCGCGGCCTGCTGGGGTTTGGCGAATGCCCCTGTGGTCGGTATGGTCTATCTGTGGATGCGCCCGCGCATGCACACGGTGCCGGAGGCGGAATTTGATCATTTCTATTTGCCCGGCGTCTGGGAGGCGTTCGTGGACCTTTTCGGGGATGATGTAACGCCGTACAGCGGCGAGTTTCCGATAACGCTGCCATCCTGGCTTGAAAGCATGTCGCACCATGAGTTTTGGACGGCGACGCTGGGAATCGCGCAGATGTTTTTTTTGCTGGCGGCGGCGATGTTGTCGTTGCGGCTGGTGCGACGGCGCTGGGCGGCGGGAGACATTGGTCCGGCGTTGCTTCTGGGTACGGCGCTGGCGCCCACGCTGGCGCTCGCGGCGCTGTCGTACGCTTGGCGTCCCTGTCTGGAAACGCGCTACACCCCCTATGCCAGTCTGGCCCTGTTGCTCATCGCTTCCGGTGTCTTGTCGCAGGCGGGCGGCCCCTTGCTTCGCCGGGCGCTGGTGTCGTTGCTGGTGCTGCTGATGGCGTTTCAATCGGTCCTCTTCGTGTTCGGCGTTTCGCGCACGCAATGGCTGGCGGCGGCGCGCCACATCGCCGCCGAGCAGCAGCCCAGCGACATTATTCTCGTAAAAGGGGTGGTCCATTGGGCGCGGGACACTTTCATGGCAAACCAGGATAATCGCGGAATTCCGGTAATCGGCGCGCACACCATCTCGTCAGTGTGCGACAAGACCTGCGCATATTTCGAAGTGCATCGCGCAGAGCAACCGGAAGAAAGGCCCGGGGCGGTGTGGACGGTGGTGGAACTTTCGTTTTTCGATCCGGCGCGCCTGCAGGATACTTTCCGGGAACGGCTTGGCCCCCTGGGAATTCAGGCGGCGTACCTGCACTATCCGGGAATGCAAGGCTTGCTGTTGTGCCGTTTTGCACGGAAGCAGGGACAGGCGCTTTCGCAGGCGGTCCCATTTGATATGTCGTACAGTCGGACCGATTCTGCCGGTATTCTGGCGGATATCGGTCTGGGTCATCTTGCCGATGACGCCCGGGAATCGGCGGTGCGGGCGCTGGGCCGGGTGATTGACATCCCATTCCCGCCGGGAAAAAACAATTATGCCATGTTGAGCGTTCTTCTGATGGAAGAAGGCGAACATGATTTGGCGGAACAATGCGCATTCAGGGCGATCGCCTTGATGGATAATTACGGGTTTGGGCATTTCGCTCTGGGCTTGTCGTTTGCGGCGCGGGGCGACATCGCCAACGCAAGGCAGGCATTTCGACGCGCCTTTGCGCTGGATGCGGTGCTGGAAAATCTCTTTCGCTCCCTGGTGGAAGCCCTTTACGAAGAGGGCGACGCCGTAGCGGCGGCGCGGGAAATGCGCCGCCTGGCCCCCATGGGGTTCCCCTATGTGGCGCTGCAGAGGCTCTTTGCGGCGCGGTTCCCCGAAGCCGATACGCCGGACCCCGGCATGAGCGCCGCCGACCCGTTGTTGCGCAGCACAGTATGCGCGCCCCAGACGTTTCGCCTTCCCGCCGCAACCCCCGCAGACAAGAAGCGCGGTCACGTCTTTTTTCCGAAGAACCTCCTGCGCACGACGCGTTTCATGGAATAAAGCACCCGCCACATGTGCCAGCGCAGGAAATAGTTCCTGCGGTCGAAAACGGCCATGTAGAAGCGGAAGGAATAAATCAGAATTGGGGCGAACATGATGAACAGGGCGCTCAGCACGGGTTTTTCGATCAGGGGAATCAACCGTCGGGAAAGCCATGCCGGGAATCGTGAGGCCATGAAAACCTGCGTGGGCAGCAGGCGATATTCGTTTTTCTTGCAGGATTTTAGCAGGAATCGGATGGGGCCGAAGTTCTCCCCGGATTCAATCGCCGGGATGTCTGCCTCGGAAAGGATGCCATGCGCGATGGCTTTGTCTATGATTTCCGCCTTGGGGAGATACTGCAGAAAAGAAAGATTGACCACAGGCGGGCGCATGTCCTGGATGAATGCGATGGTTTCCCGAACGTGCTCCATGGTTTCACCGGGCAGATTGACGATCAGGTCGAGTTCGATGCCGATGCCAAATTCCTCGGCCCATCGGAGAATGTCCCGCACCTTGTCTGTCCGATCAGTGCGCCGCAGAATATTTTCCCGCAGATATTGGTTGGCGCTCTGAAAACCAAGTTCCAGCACCACGCAACCGCTGTCCGCAAGGAGTCGCAGTTTCTCCCTGTCCAGAACCATTGGGTGCGTTTCGGCGCCATAGGGAAGACCGATCTCGTTCTTATAGCGATGGCTGAACGCTTCGAGCCAGTCGCGATCGGCCGCGAAGACATCATCATAAAACTCGACGTGTTTTGCCCGATACCGATCTTTGGCGAGGCGCAACTCTTCCACGATATTATCCACGGAACGGCTGCGGTGGTACTTCATTGTGCAATGGCTGTATAGTTTCCTCAGAGATGCGCTGTTGCAGTAAGTGCAACTGAAAAAACATCCACGGCTTGCGCTGATACTATAAGATATGGCAAGTTTGGGATTGGCCGCATACACCAAGTCTTTGGAGGGGAAGGCCAGTTGGTCCAAGTCCAGCGGAACGGGGGAAAGTCCCCGGTCCTGCACCGCGCCATCGTGCACGCTCCAGACGCCGGGGAGGGCTGCGGCGGGAAGCGCCTTCACCTTGGCCGGCCCCATCTCCGCGATGGCATTGACCAGCGCAGGCAACGAATATTCCGCCTCTCCGACGACGGCGAAGTCAATTTCAGGATGCTCCAGCACCCGGTTGGGCACAAGCGTGGTGTGAACACCGCCGCAGACAATGATAATATCGGGGCTTTTCCGCTTTATATGCTGAATGATGCCGAGATACGATTTGAAATAGATCGAGGACATGGAGAAGCCGATTATTTCAGGACGATAGGCCATGATATCTTCATAGATCATTTCATGGGATAGACTGAACGGCTCTTTGAAGATGAAGTCCTGCGAAACGTATTCGCGGTTTAATGAGGGGTCGAGATAAAGGGAGACATCGTGCCCCCCCGGCTCCAGCGTCGGGATCAGGTATTCTATGCCCAATGCGCTGGCGGCGGAATCATAGAAAAGGAAACGCATAATTCCATCGCTACTCCGGCGGTGACCCCGCGTCATGACAACTGGCGTTCGGGGCTTTCGGATGGCCCCGGCGCCTCCCGGTCTGACACGAAATAAATCCCGCGCCAACTCAACCGTTGACGCATGCTACATGCGCTGCTTCAGGCGGGTGTTCTTGACGCAATGCCGCTCTTTGAAGCGGAGCAATAATTGACGCAAGACCGTGACACCAATCAATCGCCTTGCCTGGTTTTTCAGCCTTGTCGCATAACGTCCCGCTCGAAAGGAAGAAGACAACGCTCATGCCTGTTCGGGGCTTCGCCCAACGTTTTTATCGCTATCGAGATATCCTGCCTCCCGTGTGCGACACGCCGTTATTCTGTCATACACTTTTTCAATATGCAATATTCCCCCGACAATAAGGGGGAGCCTTTCCTACGGGGATGCCTTCCCAGTCGCCGCCGAACCGCAAGTCTTTCCTTTTCCCACGAAACAGGTCGGAATTGACGCGGAATCGCTATTTTCCCCTCAGGTTGCCGAAAAGCCCCTTGGAGGCGCGCCCGATGAAAATGGGAAGATAAATGGGGAGGAGGTGGGGCTGGGGATAGTCGCGCAGCAGCCGGAACACGCGGTTGGGATTGAGAAAGAATTTGCGGAGTGCTTGCCGCTGGTAGGCAAAAAGCGTGCGGTCAGGCAGGTCGGTCAAATTCACCCGCATGTTTGAAAAATCGGTGGCGTCATACCGAATGTTTACAAGTTTCTCCGGATGGTGTTCACGAACATAATCGTAGAGGGGCGTGCCGGGGAAAGGGGTGACCGTGTAGAAGGCGACGCCGTGAAGCATGGAATTGCAGGCCACGTCAATGGTCTGCTGGAGTTCAGACTCGGTTTCGGTCGGGAAACCCATCATGCAGAACCCCTGCGTGTACACCCTGCGGCGCGCTGTCTCGGCCACGGCCTGGACGAAACGGCCGATATCCAGATTCTTGCATACGAATTTCTGAAGCCTGGGCGAACCGGTTTCGAGGGCGAATCCGCAATAGTACATGCCGGCCCCGTGCAACGCCTCGATCACGTCCTCGGAAAAGAGGTCCGACCGGACCCCCGTCGGGAAGGCGATTTTCACGCGCAGACCGCGCTGGTGCATGAGTTCGGTCGTGCGGATGACGCGGTCCTTTTTCATGTTGACTGTGTCATCGAGGAATTCGAAGTCGCGGACGCCGTATTGACGCTGGTGAAAGCCGATTTCCTCGACGATCCGTTCCGGGGAGTGAAAGCGGATTTGCTTTCCGAAAATGCTATGGCACCACATGCACCGGTAAGGACAGCCACGGCTGCTGACAATCGAGGCGTATTTGCGGCGCACCACCGGCGCAATGGACTGCTTCCGCCAGTAAGCCGGCAGATCAATCAGTTCGTAGGCCGGCAGCGGCAGGTCGTCCAAGTGCTCGACCATCGGCACGGAACCCGGATTCTGCACGATTTCCCCGCTGCGGTCGCGCCAGGCAATACCGGGAATGTCGGCGAAAGAAGCGTTGTTCTGAAAGGCTTCAAGCACGCGGGTAAAGGCGATTTCGCCCTCCCCCGGAACCGCCACATCGGCGACGGTTTCATGAAGAATCTGGCCTTTGACCGCCGAGGCATGCGGACCGCCCACCGCAATCAGAACGTTGGGAAGCGCTTCCCGGATGGCTTGGGCCGCTGGCCGAAGCAGGTAAGCATAAGTGGTCATGGCCGACAGGCCCACCACCTCGGCCTCAAAGGCCCGCGCCTGTTCGGCCAGCGTTTTCAACGACAGGTTTTCCAGGCGTTGGTTGACAACAGCGACTTCCACATCCAAGTGTTGGCGCAGATAAGCCGCCAGGGACAGCAATCCGATGGGGGGGGTGACCAGGGGAAACATGGGGGTGCGCAACCCCAGGTTTGCCAGAAAAACGCGCTTGCGTCCCATATCCCTCGCTACTTTCGGTGTAATTCTTCAGATCACTGCCTCATCCGGGCATCCGTTATGCATTTCCAAGAAGGAAATCATCCTCCGGACAATTCACACGGCGATATAGTACGGCAGACTCCTCACGTCTGGCTTGATTGGCCGAGCGGCATCATTATACCCTTGGTATCGCCATGGCGCAATGGATTTCGCGACAGAGGCATATGCGAGATGGATTGTTTTGTCACTAGCAAGAATATCCTATGGATAAAGAATGTCAGAGCAAGCGCTTTGATTGGTCTGCGAGCGCCGAATTCCTTTTCGCGGCCATCGCGGTCGGCGCCGCGTTGAGGCTGTGGCGATTGGGAAGCATCTCTGTTTGGGGGGACGAATATGCAGGCTGCCTGGCCGGAATATCCGCTGCAAACCTTCTGGATTATTGGAACTTTCTGCAGATTTATGGAACCAGTCAACCGCCGCTGCACCCCGTGCTGCAATACTTGTGGGTATGTGTCACAGGGTCCACGGATATCTTCCTGCTCCGCTTGCCCAACGTGCTGACAGGCCTGGCAAGCATTCCTGTGGTCTATGGATTGGCGTCCCGCCTGGCGGGGCGCACGGCTGGCAGGGTCGCCGCATTATGCCTTGCACTCTCCTCGATGCACATCTGGTATGCGCAAAGCATTCGCGGCTATGGACTGTTGACGCTCCTCGCAGGATGCTCATTGTATGCGACGGTGCGTTTAATCGAAGGCGGCCCACGGAGGTGGTGGTGGGGGCTGCTTGCCGCCAATTTCGCCGCCGTATGGACCCATTGGCTGTACGTTATTCTGATCATGGTCGAGTTCTTGGCGCTCTTCTGGATTGCCCCGAAACGTCGCCGTGAGACATTGTTGTGGGCCTCGATTCATGCCATATGGCTGCTGCCCCTGGGATGGTACATCCTGCGGCAGCCGCCGCTGAACGTAACCTTTGAGGCATCGCTCTCCTGGGGCGATTTCTATGCAGGAATCGTGAAGGAAGATATCCCCGCCTACGAACCGGGCGCCCGGCCGGCCCCCTTCGGCATCCCCCAGTACCTCCATGAATGGCTGGGACGTCTTGCCGATATCCTCATTATTTTCGCCATACTGGCGCTACTGGTCTCCACGATATGGCGGCGGCGCTGTGCGGAAAAGGACCACCAAGATATTGCCGCCGACCGCCCCCATGGAGCATATTTTCTGCTCGCGGCGATCATCGTGTTTCCTGTTGCTATCCTTGGATTCCTGCAGTACATCAGCCAAGTGCCCTTCTTATCATCACGTTATGTCATCTACACTTCTTTGGCCCGCTATTCGCTGTTTGGCGCGGCGATCACTCTGTGCCCGTCAAAAACGATACGCAGGTTCAGCGTGGCGGCAGTCTTCGCCGCCTTCGCGTATCAACTGCTCCTGTTTCTTCCTGCCAACAGAACGACGGACTATCTCTCGGCCCTTGATATCATCCGGCGCGAACATCATGTCGGCGAGTTCGTGATGGTGGATTCTCTCATGGCCGCGCATAATTTCCAGTTTCACATGCGGGATGAGGCCATCCCCGTTTTCTTCGCAAGCAACCCGCAGGTGGTTCGCGATATCGCCCTGTGGATGCTAAGCCCGTGCGCCAATGGTCGCCCAAGC
>CAZLII010000039.1:0-11784 GCA_964559065.1 uncultured Nitrospirales bacterium
CGACCGCGACCCGCAGCAGGCTTACATCCCGCACGGCTACGACATCGTGGTGGACACGCCCTATGCGTGCCGGCCGAACCCGGACCGCGTGGGGCATATCTTCGACAACCTCGCCAAGACCGGCCGCAGGCTGGCGATGCCGATGATCGTCGGCGAGTGGGGCGCGCTCTATGGGTCGCCCAAATGTCTGCCCGCCGCGCGGATGTATGTGGCCGCCTTGGAATCCCATCTCGCGGGGGACACCTATTGGGACTATCACCGGAACATCGAGAACGCCGCCTATTTCGAGACCTTGCGGCGGCCGTATCCTGAACGCGTCGCGGGCCGGCTGTTGGAATACCGATACGATTTCGACGCCCGCGCGTTCGCTTGCGCCTGGGAGGAGGGCGCGGATATCGCCGCGCCGACGCGCATCTACGTCCACGAAGGCTGCTTTAGCGACGCGCATGCCGTGACCCTGGAACCCGCCGGCTCGGGCTTCACGTATGAACCCATCGAGGCGGGCCTGTTAGCCGGACACCTGCTGATACCGCCGACCGGCGCGGGCGGCCCCCGCCGCCTGAGCATCGCGCCCAAGCGCCCCCCTGTGCCAATTCCGTAATGTATTTCCGCGACCCGATTTCCGATACCAATCCACGATCTTCCCTCACGCCATCCCATGCGCTTTCATGTGACGCCAGAGGGTGCTGCGGTCCATGCCGAGATTGCGGGCGGCTTCGGTTTTGTTGCCGGCGGCGTCGCGGAGGGCCTGCTCAATGACCGCGCGGGGGAGGCGTCCTCTTGGGCGGGGCGGGGCGAATCGCGCGGGGCCGACGGCATCGGCGTCGCAGGTGTCCCGTCGCAGGTCCACCTGGCGCAGTTCGACGGGCAGGTCGAAGGGTCCGGCGAGTCCGCCGGGGCAGGTGATGAAGGCGTGGGCGACGGCGTTTTCGAGTTCGCGGACATTTCCGGGCCAGCAGTGGTCCATGAGGATGCGCAGGGCGTCGGGTGTGAAGCCGTCAATCCGCTTGCCGGTGCGCCCAGCGAAGCGTTCACGGAAATGGTCGAGCAGGGGGGCGATGTCTTCGCGGCGTTCGCGCAGCGGCGGGACGTGGACGGGAAAGACATTGAGCCGGTAGAAGAGGTCTTCGCGGAAGAGCCCCTCGCGGACGCGGGCGCGGAGGTCGCGGTGGGTGGCGGCGATCAGGCGCACGTTCACGGGGCGGGGGCGTCCCTCGCCGACGCGTTCGATGACGCGGTCCTGGATCACGCGCAGGAGTTTGACCTGCACGAGCGGGGGCAGGTCGCCGACTTCGTCGAGGAACAGGACGCCGCCGCGGGCCTGCTCGAAGCGGCCCTGGTAATCGCGGATGGCCCCGGTGAACGCGCCCTTGACGTGCCCGAAGAGTTCGCTTTCGAGCAGCGATTCCGACAGGGCGGCGCAGTTGACGGCGACGAGCGGCTCATCGGCGCGTGCGCTGTGCCGGTGAATGGCGCGCGCGACGAGTTCCTTGCCGGTGCCGGTCTCGCCGGTGATGAGGATGGTTTCGTCGGAGGCGGCGGCCAATTCGACCAGGCGGAACAATTCGCGCATCTTATCGCTGCGGCCCACGAGTTCATGAAAGCGCTCCTGCTGCGCAGCGGATTCCTGCAACCGCCGGTTCTCCTCCTCGAGTCGCCGCACCCGCGTCATATCGGTGAAGGTCACCACCGCGCCCTGACTTCCGCCCGCGCCGTCCGGAATGGCCCGCGCATGCACCAACAGCGGGACGAGCGCGCCGTCCTTGCGGCGGATCAGCGCCTCCTCGCCGTCCACCCGCGCGGCATCACTCAGCGGCCCGGACACCAAGCCCAGGCATTTCTCCAGGCACGGGCTGTCTTCGCCGCGCAGCATGGTGCACAGATGCCCCAGCGCCTCTTCCGTCGGGTAGCCGGTAAGCCGCGTCATGGAGCGATTCCACCGCAGGATGCGATGGTCTGGACCGATGACAATCAGGCCCTCGGCCATCGTGTCGAGCAAGACTTCCAATTCATTGTCTGTGGGATTCTGCTTTTGCATGGATCACGAATCTGAAATTTCAAATCTCAACAGTATTTTAGCGGGGTGGCGCGCCACTTTCCTTGTCGGCTACGCGGAACGGCGGCTCCGCGAGTGCGAAGGGATAGCGCGCGAGCCGGTTGGGGGTCTTCCAGATCACCCGCGCCAGGAGCAGGCGTCCCTCCGCGCCGCGTCGGCGCATCTCGTCATTCCAGACCCCTTCGCCCACAGTCACCCAAGATTCGTTTTCGTTAACCGTAGCCGCGCCGAAATTGCCCATCGTGGCCCCGCGTTCCGGGATCAGCACGCGCTCCGTGGCGCGAATGACGCACAGGCGTTCGGGGTCTACCTGCGCGATGAAAAGCGGCGCGCGGTGCCGGAAGATGTGGTCATTGTCCGCGCCCCGGCGCGTATAGACCAGGAACAGCCCGTCGCTGTGCGCGATCCAATGCTGCTGGGTGTTGTAACTGCCGAGTTCCGCGCCGTCGTCGAAGCGCCACGGCTGGATCGGCGCGTACTGCAGTCCGTCGTCGCTCACGGTCACATAGGCCCCGTTGTCGTTGCGCAGGGTCAGGAAATACCGCCCCTGAAAAGCGATTACCGACGGCTCGCACAGCCCCCGCCCGCCTGCCATCCGCATCACATTGCCGTGGCGGCGGTAGCGGATGCTCCCGCCGTCGAAGTCGCATTCCGCCACCGTCACCGAGAAGTCCTCTTGCGAACTGCGGCCGATATAGAGCGGCAGGAGCAGCGCGCCGTCCGCCTGCACCAGCCATTGCGCGCAGGCGTTTCGGGAGAACTCGAAGATGTCGTCCGGCGGCATCTCGATGATACGCCACGGCGTCCACGACCTTTCCGCCGGGTCGAAGACCGCATAGGCGGTCTGATGCGTGCGGGGCGCATCGTCCAACTGGCCGCCCTGGGGCGAATAGCGGATGCGCGCGCCGATGGCGATGGCCTTGCCGGTGGGCGCGTGCCAGCCGGGGGTGATGTCGCAGACCGCCTCGATGACGTTGCGCGCCTCGTCCATTTTCCACGCCAGTTCCGGGCGTTCCTCCGGCCCGGACCATTCCGTGCCGAGGTCATCCGTCCACATCGTGTACGCGCCGGAATAGAAATCCGAGACCTGCAAGTGCTGTTGCAGGATCATCAGCACAGCGGGAGATTGCGCATCGCCCAATCGCGGGATGGGCGTCACGCGGGGATGAAACCACAGAAATTTGCCGTCGTCATGCTGCAGGACTGTTTCCGCCCGGACTTCATAGTCCGGCGCGTCTTGCGGCGGCGCGGCGGCCGCCGCGAGGGCGGCAGGCAGCGCGAATATCCAAAGTAGTCGTTGCATCGTGCAGCTCCTTTCGGGGACACGGACTGACACGGACAAACACGGACGAAAACTTGGCCGGGCGCGCGGCGGTTTTGTTGTGCGGTGTTCAGTGTAAAGGGCGTGGCGATGGGGGCGCAAGCCCAAGGCTATTTTTCCGCCGTGAAGATGTTGATGCTGCGCCAGCGTTCCCCCTGGAAACGGCGGAAGAGCACGCCACTGAGCAGGATGACATAGACGGTCGTGCCGATCCACGCGCCGAAAGCGCCGCCTTCCAGCGGAAATGCCAGGATAAGGGCGAGCGGCAGGAAGAAGGCATACGCGCCGATGAACATGGCCCACATGACCCAGCGGGTGTCGCCCGCGCCGCGCAATGCGCCAAGACACGTGATATTGACGGCGTCAAAGGCCTGGAAAATGGCCGCGAGCACGAGCAGTTTCCAGCCCAGCAGGATGACCTCAGGCTCCTTGCTGAAAATGGCGGCGATGAGATGTCGCCCGCCGACGGCGAAAATGAGGCCCATGACAGCCATGTACACCATGCATATCTTGATGGCGGTGTAGGTGCGCGCCTTTGCGCGGGGGATGTCGCCCCGCCCGATCCAGCGCCCCACGATGGCCGCGATCGCCTGGTTCACGCCGACCGCCGGCATGAATGAGACGTGCATGAAACTGATGGCGACATTGTGCGAAGCGAGGGCGACTGCGCCGAAGTAGCCGATTACGAAACTGGTGAAGATGCCCCAATTGAAGATGTCGAGGAACATGCCCATGCCGCTGGGCAGGCCGATGCGGAGCAATTCGCCGATGCGGCGCTTATCAAAGCGGTGCGCTGTCCGGGTTCCGAAGGCGTCGTGATAGCGGCGGCTGATGAATACGCTGTGCAGCAGGCTTACCTGCAGCACTTGCGCAATGACGGTGGCCATGGCGGCGCCCCGGATGCCCAGCGCCGGGAATCCCAGTTTGCCGAAGATGAGCACGTAATTCATCGCAATGTTGGCGGAGTTCGCGATGATTGCCATGTACATCGGCACGCGGGGATGATTCACCGCCTGAAAGAACGCCGCCAGCGCCGTCATCCACGCCATCGGAATGTAGCCGAAGAGGCGGATGCGAAAGTAACTCAGTTCCAGCGCCGTGACGACTTCGCCGTGGCCCATCGAACGGAAGAGCGGCCCGGATACCGGCCACAGCAGCAGCGCCAGCAGTCCGGCGATGACCGACAGGTAAATGCCCTGCCATGCGTAGCGCGCGCAATGATGCGTTTCGCCGCGCCCCAGCGACTGCGCGGCGAAGGTGCTCACACAACCGACAATGCCAAGCAGCACCGTGCTCAGCGTGTACGACCAAAGGCCCGCGGAACCCACCGCCGCCAGCGATTCCGTGCCGAGTTTCGAGACCATCCACTTGTCGCAAAATTCCATCACCGTGAACGAGAGCGAGCCGAGGACGATGGGCCAGGCCATGCCCATCACCTCGCGCGCACCCTCCCAGCGCGGTTCCTCCAGCGATATGGCGGCCTCGTGCGACATGGCATCCCCGTTGTTGTTCATGAAAAAGCGCCCAAGCCTATCACACTGCCGCGTAATTTGGCGCGTTTTCAAAGCGTGACCTTCGACCCGGAGAATCCTGTCCGTTTCACCCAGCGTTTTTCAAAACGACGACGGATTCTCCCTTCCCCCCGTTTATGCGTATGCGGAGTGTGGAATGTGGAATGTGGAATGTAGCGCAGGCGTCCCGCCTGCATTCCCGACAGGCTAAAGCCTGTACTCCAGAACTGTAACGCAGGACTCCGGAGTGCGGAATGCGAAGTGCTGAGTGCGGAATGCAGCAGGCAGGAGACATTGCGGCGGGAAGTGGTCCGACCCGTCCGACCTGTCCGACCCGTCCGACCTGTCCGACCCGTCCGACATAATAGCGTTGGCGTTCACCTGTAATCCCGACAGGCTAAAGCCTGTACTCCAGAACTGCAACGACCTTCTTCAGGTGGCTGGTCGAAACCGGAGCATATGCCGGGCGTGCGCGTCAATCTGCTCAGGGGTGAAGCGCACTTCGCGGTATTCACCGCGTACAAAAAGTTCCGCCTGATCGCCGTAGTATTTGCTCATGAAATTCCCGGCGTTGCCAGTGGGCAACACCGCCACGGAGTGTTCCGGATCGGCGAAGTCAATAATGCGGCGGGTGGAAGGACCCGCAATCACGCTGAAATTGTGGCCGGAATCCTGGTAGAGCATGTTGTTGATGACCTGTGTCGCGCCGGAGGCGGGGAACGGTCCGACGTTGAAGATTCTGCCCAGCAGGGGGAGATACCCGAAGGGGTGCTTAAACTCAATGGTATGGATGCGGCCCCATCCCCAGGCGCGGGGGTCCGGTCCGATCTCTTTCTCCAGCCACGCGACCGCCTCGCCGAAGGCCCTGCGTACGATTTCGGCGCGCGTCTCGCGCCGGTCGGTGCGGATATCGTTCCAGAAGGGCGAGGCGTCGTCGTGGATGAAGTGCTTGAAGAAATTCCAGTGGTCGGCCACGGTGCAATAGGCGCGCAGGAGTTTTTCGCCCATTTCATCCTCCAGCGCGTTGCAGAGGATGGCCTGGCACGCGACCTGGTAAATGCTGGCCCCGGCCTGGTCTATGCCGTGGCTGAAATCCCATTTGCCAAGAATCTCGCAGGCTTCGCGTTCCAGCGGTGAAAAATCCGCCAAAGCCCCGGCGAGCACTTCGCGGATGGCCCGCACGATGTCCGGCGCAGCGTGGGCGGTGTCGTCAAATTGCGCTTTCTTGGTGCTCTGGATGTCCCACTTTTCGCGGGAGTCCAAGAGGTGTTCGATGCGGGCGGCGCGGTCGTCGGGCTGCCAGTATCCCTGCAACTGCGGCAACGGTCCCACAGGCTTCACGGTGGACATGTTGTTCGCGGTGACGATGTAGCCGCGCGGCGGGTTGACCAAGTGCGGATTCTGCTCGAACGGCACGAATCCCAGCACCTCCTCCGCGCCCGATGCGCCGTCCAACAGTTCCTTCGGGTTGACATGTTCCGGGCGGATGGGAATCAGCCCCGCCGCCCACCACGCGATGTTGCCGCGACGATCGGCGTAGGACACATTGATGCCGGGAGAGGTGATCATGGACACCGCCTTGCCGAAGGGTTCAAGTTCACGCGCATGGCCCATCAGATAAAAGGCCACCATGTCGGTGTATTCGACATGCTGCCAGACCCACGACATCGCGATGTCCGGCCCATCGTAGCCCAACAGCAGCCGGAACAGGTCCGTAATCACCGGGCCGTGCGGCGTGATGCGGACCTCATGCCGGACCGTCCGCCCGAAGCGGACATGGATCACTTCGGTCTCCGTGCGCACATCATGCCATTCGCCGCGATACATGACCCGCCGGGGGTTATCGGGGTCGAAGGTCTCGACATAGAGGTCCACGTCGTCATTGGCGAACATGGTCAACGCCCAGCCCCGGTCGCGGTTGTGGCCAAGCAGCGGGAAGGGAATCAGCGGCAGATGGAACCCGTAATTCTCGAAATCGGCGTATTTCAGGTGCGCTTCGTACCAGATGCTGGGATTGGTGAAGCCGACGTGCGGGTCATTGGCCAGGAGCGCATTGCCGGAAACCGTCCGTGCCGGGGCCAACACCCAGGAATTGCTGCCGAGTTGCGGGCCGAAGAGGTCCGAAAGGCTTTGCAGCACCTCCATGACCGGCCCCAGCGCCGCGACCAGGTCGCCGTCCGCCGGGGTGGATGTCGGTGCGCTGTCTTCGCCCGGTCTTTCCAGCGATTTCAGGTACGCTTCGGCTTCCTCGAGGCTTTCCATGATGGTTGCCGGAACGCTCTTGCTGTATCCCGGAAACAGGGCGTCAATGTCCAAGTCCGGATGGCGTTGTTTGAGCATGCTGACCAGCGGGTCTTGGCGTAGGCCGTCCGCGAAGATGATGGGGTGGATGGCGGCGACGCTGAGACAGTCCACAAGGGTGAAGGGCCGCGCCGGAATCCCCAGCACGACATACTCAAACGGCAGCGGCTCCTCCTCCATCCGGTGGTTGATTCCCGCGACAAAGGCTTCGGCGGCCGCCCGCATCTCCGGAAATCGGTCCGCCTTCTCGCGCACATACTCCTCGGCATTGGCACGCAGCCGGAACGCCCGCGCAATGCGGTCCACCGGAACGAGCGGCGGCCCGAGTATCTCGGCCAACTCGCCGCGCGCCAGCCGCCGCATGAATTCCATCTGAAAGAGCCGGTCTTGCCCCATCACATAGCCCAGGGCGAAATAAGCGTCGGGTTCCGTGTCGGCAAAGATGTGCGGCACGCCCCAGTCATCCCGCACCACGCGCACATCGCCCCGGAGCGACGCATGAACGATCGTTCCGTCCAGGACCGGCAGACGCGTTCTCGCCAGATACGCCAGCCACAACACCAGCAGAATGAGCGCCAGAACAGACAGAACAAGACAGTACTTCAACCCCTTCCGAATCACTCGCATAGACAGATCTCCCTGCACAGTTACTGCGCGACCCGGCGGCCTTTGGCCGACGGCGTCCCTCCCTTGTTTACTGCCAATCGCACAGCGCCACAGACATCCCCCCATTTCCCGGAGCGAATCGCTTCAGCGCCGGGAACTGGCTGCCACTTTGTGGTGGTGCGTATTCACTGCGTCTGTCATTGCGCGCCCAGCGGTGTGCGCGCCGGATATCCATCCCTCAGGGGCCTGCCCAGGCGTCTCATGGACGGGACACTCCGGCAGGCAGGCAAAGCATGTGCCCGCACATTCAGGGGTTTCGCGGGCGTCATTCATCCGGGAAACTCCTTTGCGCGATGGAATGATCAAAACGGCTCATCATCGTCATCTTCGTCCTGGGCGTCGTCGGAATCGTCCGGACTGGCGAGGATGGAGGCGTCCTGACCGGCCATTTCCATGACCTCCTCCGCCGCATAGATGGGGCAGCCGAGGCGCACCGCAATGGCGATGCCGTCGCTCGGACGCGAATCAATGCGCAGCACCTGTTCCACATGCCCCTGTACGTTTTTCTGTTCGATGTTGAGGTGGGCGAAAAAGGTGTCATTCTGCAATTGATAGATGGTGACCGACTGTAACTCGCCGCGAAGCCCCGCCAAAAGGTTGCATACCAAGTCGTGCGTCATCGGACGCGGGGTCTTTTCACGCATCAGGCCGATTTGGATGGCGCTGGCCTCCGGAATGCCCACGAGGATCGGGAGCACCCGGTTTTCATGTCGAAGCAACACCACCGGATATTGGTGTTCTTCCGCCTGGCTGACGCCAAGAATCTCAAGTTCTACCATGACAACCTCCTTACCCGATGGATTATACCGGAAATGCGCGCCCGGCGCACCACGCCAGCGATTCGGGTCAGTCGGACCAGTCGGACCGGTCGGACGGGTCGGACCAGTCGGACGGGGATTGGGGGTGGAGACCGGGAATCATTGGAATCAACAACAATCGTTCAGTCGGCCAAAGCATGACACACTTTCCTGGCAGGGCAAGATCATGGGCCGATATCCATTGAATTTCCTTTTCTTTCGCCCCTATACTGGCGTCATATGGCGCGTCGCGTGGGTGGTGGCGCGCGGGCGCATGATCACGATGTCCGATGGGAAGAATCAAGGAGCAATACCATGGCCCAGATGCAGGAAGCGGTTGTCATAGACGTGGTCCGGAGCGCCATCGGCAAATCCGGCGTGGACGGGATGAAGAAGAACGGACAGTTGTGCCAGGCTTCCGCGCAGGACCTGCTGGCCGCCGTGATACGCGGGCTGCTTGACCGCGTGAAGGCGCAAAGCCCGCGCTTCGAGGAGCGTCTCATCGAGGACGTCATCGTGGGCTGCCTGAGCCAGGTGGGCGAGCAGGGGTCCAATGTCGCGCGCGTCGCCCTGCTGCTTGCCGGCTTGCCCGAGGAAGTCTGCGGCTGTACCGTGAACCAGTACTGCAATGCGGGCTTGAAGACCATCATGTTCGGCGCGCAGACCATCCAGGTCGGCAACGCCGACGCCGTGCTGTGCGCGGGTGTGGAACTGATGTCGCATTATCCGATCTGGTGCGATGTGGGCGTGGCGGACAAGGCGGGGCTGCCCGTCCGCTTCTCGCCGCGCTTCAACGAAATCGGGATGAACACGCCGCAAGGGCTGTGCGCCGAGATGATTTCCGAAGACGAGGGGCACACGCGCGAGGAACTGGACCGATTCGGCATGTGGAGCATGCAGAAAGCGGTGACCGCCCAGCGCAACGGTTGGTTTGACAATATCATCCCGTTTGAATACGAATGGGACGGCCAGAAGCGCCGTGTGGAGATGGACGAGGTGCTGCGGCCGCAGGCCGTGGACGACCCCGATGCGTATTGGGAGGCATTGAAGCAGTTGCGGACCCCGTTCAAGGAGAATGGGCGGGTGACCCCGGGCAATTCCTCGCAGATCGTGGACGGGGCGGGGGCGGCGCTGCTGATGAGCGCGCGGAAGGCCGAGGAACTCGGCCTCCAGCCCATCGCCGTCATCCGATCACTGGCCGTCTGCGGCGGCGCGCCCACGCCGATGCTGCTCGCGCCGATTCCCGCCACGAAAAAGGCGCTCGCGCGCGCGGGGCTGACGATGGACGACATGGACATCATCGAGCCGAACGAGGCGTTCGCCACGCCGTGCCTCTCCTTCGCAAACGCGCTCGGCTACGCCTACGACGATCCCCGCGTCAACCCCACCGGCGGCGCCATCGCCCTCGGCCATCCCATCGGCGCGACCGGCGTACTCTATTTCGGCGAGATGGTCCGCCATCTCAAGCGCATCAACGGCAAGTACGGCGTGCAGATGCTCTGCGGCGGCGGCGGCCTCGGCATCGCGGCAGTCGTCGAGGCGGTCTGATCGCAACCAGGCGCGCAGCGCTTGCGCCGGAGCAATCCCCAAAGAAAGCAAATCCCCGACCCGGAGTCTTCTTCCGGGCCGGGGGCCGCCCCTAAGTTGGAGCCGCGACTCATCCAGCCGCCGTGTCCTCTGTCACGAAGCCCTGTGCACCGCCCGTGATCAGCGTCGTCATCAATAAAGTCAGGCGTGGGAATATCGGGCGTCGCGAAGATCGCGTCCGCTTTCCAGTAACAGCAGGTCTAAGGTATCCGCGCTGATTCCAAGCCATTCCGCCGCAAGCGCCCGATCGCCCCCGGCGTATTCCATCACCTGCTGTAACACAGGCCCAAAATCGCCGGCCGGAATCCGATCCCCCTCGCTTGCGACACGCCCGGTCTCCTGGTCCCCTGCGAGACCGTTCGCATCTTTGGCTAGATCGTCCGCGCTCACCCAACCACTCCTCACGCCTGATTTCCGGCGTTGTCCGTTGCCTTACTTGGCGCTGTTCACGCCTTTACCTCTCGACTGTAATTAAGCACTTTTCATGCCAATGCTTGCACGGGCAGAGTGAATTGGGTTAAGTAGCCCTCCCATAGAGGGTTAAATCTTCAATTTTCCGCATCCCGGATGCCTGCGGTTATTGGCAAGGTCTCCGCTGTTTCCGCAAAACGGAATGGAGTTTTCCGAATTCCGGAAACGGGGGGCTTGTGGGCGGGATGGACGGGGACCTCACCACTCCGCGAGCAGCCGCCAATCCATCGGATCGTGTTCGACGGCGGCTTGGGTCCAGCCTTGGGTGGGGGGCGGGAACCCGGAGATATAGGCTTCCTGGTAATCGCCGCCCTGAACGCCGGTGAGTCGGTTAATATTATGGAACGTGATGCCGTAGGGCACGTCAAAATCGCGGACGGGCAACCCTTCTTCGGCGGCGGTCATGAACTGGGTCCAGACGGGGCTGGCAAGGGCGCCGCCGGTGTATTCGCGTCCCTGGCCGAGGGGCCGGTTATCGCGGTAGCCGATCCAGACGACCGTGGTGAAGTTGGGGGTGAACCCGCAGAACCAGACATCGCGGCTGGAGTTCGTGGTGCCGGTTTTTCCGGCGCGGGGCCGTCCCAGAGCGGCGGTGCGATGACCGGTGGGGTAATAATGGCGGCGGTGGTCGGGCGTGCATGCCCCCTGCAGGAGGTGCGTGATCACATAGGCTACTTTGGGATCGAGCGCCTGTTCGCGCCGGACATAGCCGCTGTAATCGTACAACGTGATGCCGTCCCGGTTGCGGATTTCGGTGACCATGACGGGATCATAACGGACGCCGCCGTTGGCAAAACACGAATAGGCCACGGCCTGCTCCAGCACGGTGACCGAGAAGGTGCCCAAGCCGATGGTCAGCCCCACCACGTCGTCAATGGGGGTGTTGACGCCGCAACGTTGGAGATAGGAACGGACCAACGGCATGCCCAGTTGTTCCACCAGTTTTACGGAGATAATGTTGACGGACTGCTCCAGGGCCTGCCGGATGGGGAGCGGTCCTTGGAACGTGCCGCTGAAATTCTGCGGACGCCACGGCTTTCCCGCGCCGTCCAGGCGCACGAACGGTTCATCCAC
>CAZLII010000039.1:11794-13336 GCA_964559065.1 uncultured Nitrospirales bacterium
ACGATGATGGTGGAGGGGGTGTAGCCGCTGGCGATGGCCGCGGCCCACACAAAGGGCTTGACGCTGGAGCCGGGCTGGCGGCGGGCCTGGGTAACGGTGTTGTACTTTTCCTTGTCGAAGTCGCGACCGCCCACCATCGCGCGGATATAACCCTGATACGGCGGCCGGTTGTCAATGCACACCAGCGCGCCGGAGACCGGCGCGAATTCGGACTCCCGTCCCTGGCGTTGCAGGGAGGCCAGTTTCTTGGCGTCAAATTCCTCCAGGGCGGGCAGGAGCGTTTCCTCGGCGGCCCGTTGCAGACGCATGTCGAGGCTGGTCCGGATTTCCAATCCTTCCTCAAAGACCTCCTGCTTATCATATCGCGCGCGCGCGAAGCGCCGCACTTCCTCGACGAAATACGGCGCGTTGAACTTGTTCTCCGCCCAGATGCCCTTGCCTGCGCGCCGCAATTCCGCCTGGCGTTCCGGCGTGATGATCTGGGCGGCGAGGTCCTCCGCCGTTGCCGCGTCATACTCTTCACGCGTGATAAAGCCCTTTTCCAGCATCTGACCGAGCACAATGTGGCGTCGGGTTGTCGCATTGCTCAGGCTGCGAAACGGCGAGTTGGGATTGGGGGCGCGGGCCAGCCCGGCCAAGGTGGCGGCTTCGCCGAGGGTCAGGTCATGGCAGGTCTTGCCGAAGTACTGGCGCGCCGCCGCCTCGACGCCATAGGCGCTGATCCCCAGGAAAATCTGGTTCAGATAGAGTTCGAGGATTTCGTCCTTGGTGAACTGGCGTTCCACCTGCAATGCCACGATGGCCTCGCGGATTTTGCGCTGGATGGAACGTTCCAGCCCCACGGCGAGCGGCTCCACATTGCGCACCACCTGCTGCGTGATGGTGCTGCCGCCGCGCGTGTTCCCCGTCTGCACGGCATAGACCACGGCGCTGGCGATGGCGTCGGGCCGCACGCCCTTGTGATCGAAAAATCTGTCGTCTTCCGTGGCGATAAACGCCTTCTGCACATGCAGCGGGATTTCATTCAGGGCCACCAGTTGGCGCTTTTCGATGGAAAACTCGCCCAGCGGTTCCCCGTCCCATGAATAGACCTTGCTGCCCACCTTGGGCCGGAACCCTTCCAGCGCGGTGATGGTGGTTTTGGCGTCTTCCAACACCCACACGAAAACGCCCAAGGCCGCGCCCCAAAGCGACCCCAACACCAGCATGATGGCGAAAAAAATGCCCGCGCAGCCCCGCCCCTGCGAGGTCCCGCCTGCATTGGTCTCTTTTGATATGGCCATAATATTAGCGTACCACGCCCCCCGCCGACCGCGCAAAATCATGCCGATTATCGGAGCGTCTTTGTGAAAACATGCTTTGTCTGATGCTAATGTAGTGCCATGAATCTGGCGTTGATTCCGGATTCATTCCACTGCATTAACAAAGCATTTATCCTGCGCTACGCCAAAGAGTTTCGCGGCGGAAGACCTTTCCCCGTTGGATACCTTCGCGCAATACTATGGCAACGCTGCAAGATTAGCCGCAACGGGAGGGGGCAGC
>CAZLII010000040.1:0-13221 GCA_964559065.1 uncultured Nitrospirales bacterium
ATGGGAATTCCATACAGAGGGTAGAACTTCTGCTCAAGATAGCGCAAGAAGGCCTCGCCGTCCGGTTCCCGTCCGGTGATATCGCGGACTATCTCGGCGGCGCGTTTGCGCCGCCCGATGTGATGCACTTTTTCCCGGAGCCAGGTCAGAATGGGCTGGAATTGGGCATGCTCGACACAGTCCCACAGTCCCGGAATGTCGTCCAGCATTTTCTCAAACAGTTGTGCAGCATAGAGGTTGCCCAGCGCATAGGAGGCGAAATAGCCCATCTCGCCATGGGACCAGTGGATGTCCTGCAGGCAGCCGTGGGCGTCATCGGGCACATCAATGTCCAGCAACGCCTTCATCCGGGCGTTCCAGGCGTGGGGGACTTCCGCCGGTTGCATGGCGCCTTCGATCAGCGCGACCTCGATCTCGAAGCGCAGGATGATGTGCAGGTTGTAGGTGCATTCATCCGCCTCAACGCGGATGAGTGACGGCCGCACGCGGTTTACGGCGCGATGGATGGCCTCCGGCGAAACATCATCGAGTTGGCCGGGGAAATGCTCCCGCAGCAGCGGCGCGTAATGTTTCCAGAACGGCAGGCTGCGGCCGATGGTGTTCTCCCACAGACGCGATTGCGATTCGTGGATGCCCAGGGAAGGCGCTTGCGCCAGAAGCGTGCGGCGGTCCTTCTCCAGAAAGCCCTGCTCGTAGAGCGCGTGGCCGCCCTCATGCAATGACCCCGTGATGGCGGAGAATAATTCGCGGGGGTGGGTGCGCGTGGTGATGCGCACGTCATGGAGATCGAAATTGATGGTAAAGGGGTGCACTGAACGATCCTGTCGGCCCGCGTCGAAATCGTAGCCCATATCCCGCAGCATGTGCAGGGTGACGGCCCATTGCGCGTCCTCATTCCAGTCCTGCCGCAGCCAGTCGAAGTCCTGCCGGTGCGGCGCGCGCAGTATCCGGTGCAGGAGGGCCGACTGCCGGGGGCCGAGGTCGGCGAACAAGGTCTTCAGCCGGCGCGTGGTCATGCCGCGCTCATAGCCCGCCAGCAGCGCGTCGTAAGGCGCGTCCTCGTAGCCGATGTAGTCGGCCTTCTGGCGCAGCAATTCCACCAGGGTTTCCAAGTGTGGCAAAAAGACGCCGAAGTCCGATGCGTCCCGCGCTTCCACCCACGCTTGGTAGGCGTGACTGCGCGCTTCTGCGAAGCGTTCGATGAAATCCCCCGGCAGTTTCTTCTGACGCAGGTAATCGTAATGCGTCTCCGCAACAAGAACTGCGTCGTCCGGGGCCAAAGCATCGCCGGCGTCCAGCAATTCTTCGATATATCGTCCCATCTCCTCCGAGGTGAACGTCCGATGCACCCATTTCGACAGGGTCGCCAACTGCCGCCCGCGCGCCGGCGCGCCCTTCGGCGGCATGTTCACCTCCTCGTCCCACTGCAACAGGGCGACCGCCGCCTGCGCGTCCATCACCTCGCCCAGCAACTCCTTGAACTTTCGCAATGTAACTTCCATAGTCATAGGTTCGCGCGGCCTTTCCTTTGATCGAGACTTCTTCGGCAACAGACATGCATCGCCTTACCACGTAGCCAAGGGCGGCCCAAGCGGCATAGCCGCAACTACATATATTGGAAATCGTACCCGACGCTGCCACTCCCGTCATTCCCGCGCAGGCGGGAATCCAGTAATCACATTTCCAATTCCTTCGGTTCTATCTGGACCCCCGTTTTCGCGGGGGTGACGCAAGCGGAGGCAAGAAATGGTCGCACAATACACGACAGAGCAACAACTTTACCCTCGTGCACAGTTGCATTGAACGAGGGGGAATCGAGCATTTGCGCCCGCTTCAAGAAGCCCGTTACACGACGTGTTCTTGTCTTCGATGTCCCTTTCGTCGCTTGGGTCCTCTGTGTCCTTTTCACAAAGCAATGGCGGGAGCGCTTTACCGCGCCCCCGCCATACCACGCATACCTCATCGCGCCTGCAATGTGCAAGCAATTTTACCGGATTACAGCCCCTGCAACACCGCCATCAGTTCCGAGACGGGCCACTTGCCCGGATAACGGATAAACTCAACATGGCCGTCCATATACAGGAAATTGCATCCACCCGGCGCGTGGTTGAATTCCTGGCCAAGGTCAATGCTGACCCAGTCGCCCATGATCGGGATTTCGCTCTGGGCTTTCGCGCTTGCCGCGGGGTTGTTGATGTCGGTGATCATGAAGCGCTCAATGCCTTCGCGCAGACGATACACCGTTTCCTTGCCGTAACTGGTGTCGGCGACCACATCCTGATCAATTCCGTTGACACTCTCCAACATCGCATTCATTGTGCCGAACACCGAAAGAATGTCGCCGCCATAAATGGGAATGGACGCGATACCACCCATGGTCGGCGGGTCTACCCGTCCGGTGTAAGAAGTCAAAACAGGCACACTTGTTGCCCACCCCAAGTATAGGTAACTGGTGCTGGAACTGTCTACCTCGCAAGGATAGAATTTTGTGTCATCAGTGAGGTCGGTCGGTTGAAACGTTGTTCCATCCCACCATTCTGTGAGCGCGTTATCCTCCACATACCGGTAGACCTGAGCGACATCAGTGCCAGTCGTGGCCGACGGGCACAGCGAGATCGCCGGATCTGTCATGTATTCGGGAAACACGCACACATGCGCCATTGTCCAGTCCGTTCCGTTCCAGCCGATATTTCCCCGGCAACCGAATAGTTTGTTGGGCGGATACTTCTCTCCCTTGGATTCATTGGCATACATTTTGAAAATAAGCCCGTACTGCTTCAGGTTGTTTTGACAACTGGAGCGCCGCGCCGCTTCGCGCGCCCGCGCCAGCGCGGGCAGCAATATCGCCGCCAGGATGCCGATGATCGCAATCACCACCAGCAACTCAATCAGTGTAAAGCCTCTTGTTTTCGTCATTTTTGCACTCTCCATCTGTTGTTATACCTCTTGCCCATGCGCCGGCCCACTGTCAGAAAAACGCCTTCGGACAGCGGCGGCCGGCACCTTTGTCCAACACATTTCTAAAGCAGTTCGATCAATACTGTCCACGCCTTGCAAATCGGGAAGGCGCCCGGATAGCGGATAAATTCCACATGTCCGTCCATATACAGGAGGTTTGCGCCGCCGGGAACATGGTTGGACCATGTAATGGTGTCCGGGCCGCCACGGAAGTCATCCTGCATCACGAAAATCTCGCTTTGTGCGCGGCTGCTTGCGGCTGGATTATTGATGTCGGTGATGAAGAACCGCTCGATGCCTTCCCGCAGGCGATAGATTATCAAGTTGCCTTCCTTAATATCCTCTTCAAAGAGGGCGGGATTCGCATTCGTCCCCCATTCCGTTGGGATACGCGCAATAAGGCCGCCCAGCCCGTTCAGAAAATCTATATTGACAATACCCCATATCTGGGCGGGGTCAGTGATGGCGTTCAGGCCGGAAGTATCCGTGAACACTTCCCGTTCCATGAACGTCCAGGCGTAATACGCATACGAGAGGTCGCGAATCCTGCACGGGTTCACAGGATTTCCTTCTATGCCCCCTTCCAGGTAGTCCGTGAAATTGGCGTCGGAATCCGACGGACACACAATCACCTTGGGGTCCGTCAGATATTCCGGATAGACCTGCGTGCCATCCAAAAAGGCATTGAAACCGGTTACCCGGGTGCACGCGTCGCCGTAATACTTCTTCAGACTGGGGAACTTCTGGCCCGGGGATTCATTGGAGTACATCTTGAACACCAACCCCAATTGCTTGAGATTGTTCTGGCAACTCGAGCGCCGCGCCGCTTCGCGCGCGCGGGCCAGCGCCGGCAAAAGAATCGCTGCAAGAATTCCGATAATCGCTATGACGACCAGCAGCTCAATCAGGGTAAATCCCTTGCTCCCTTTCATTACTCCTACCTCCGTTGTAATTCATGCCCTTTGACTTCAGCGCTGCAGGACCAAACCACAGCCCGCAGCATTCCCGAGCGACATGGTACAGCCTCTGCCCAACCATATCAGCCTTTTTCTAAATTATCATATTCCTCCAGCAATGTCCAGCAAAAAAATTGCGAAAAATATCAAAGACAATACCCATACCATAAGCAATACAAGATACGTGGCATTCGTATTATTGAAATACACCGATATCCCGAAAGGAAACTGGGCAAAAATTGCGCGTGTGCCCTGAAGCATAAGACGAGATCATGACTATCCGAACAAATGAAGAAGCATTACGCCATTCGGCCAAAGAGTTACCTGAACGGAAATACTCCCGCATCAGTGTGCAGTGCGGCGCGCTGGCGCGCGGCGATGGGGTGGCTTCCGGCGAAGGAAGGCGCTAGAATGCCTCATCCATGTCAACGGAATCGTCAGTGACGGGAGGGTATCACGATGCGGGACTGTGGGATGCGCGGCGGCGTCACGGTATTGCTGATCATGGGGATTCTTGCACATGACGCGGGTGCCGAGCAGGCGTTTTCGGGCAAGTATTTCAAGGGCGAAGGCGACACCGCCTATCTGCAGTTGCTGGACATCGCGCGGCGGATGCTTGGTCCGGACCCGGAATTCCAGCATGTGCCGATGCTCTATACGCCTTCCTGGAACGGGCTGGTGGAAGGGCCGACCTGGGGCGCGTGGTGGATACAAAACAGTTACGGCCCCACTTACTGTGCGTTGCCGTTTTATGAAGAGCCGCTGATGACTTTCCTGCAGAACGCACAGGACCTGTGGTTTGACCAGATGGGCGACGGCAAACGCGAGGGCGCGCACGGCTGGGTGGCGCCGGATGGGTGCCTGTGCGATTGCGCGTCGCCGGGCTGGGTCATGTACAAGCAGGGCGACGGCCGCATTGACCTCCACGACTGGGGGCTGGAATTCACCGTTGCGGGCATCGTGATGCAGGCGGAACTATTGCTCATCCGCCGCAACCCGACGGCCATCGCGCGTTACCTGCCGATGCTGGAACGCGCCGCCGAATTCATCTGGACCCGCCGCGATCCGAAGAACAACCTCTTTCTGGCGGGGCCGGCGGCGAACCTGCTCGCGCCGAGTTACGCCGGGTGGCAGCGCCCTGACGGCACGTATGACATGGCCTATCTCTCGGGGCTGTCCATCACCTACATCTCCGCGCTGGACCGCCTCATTGAAGTGCAGAAGATGGGTGGACATCCGGACAAGGCCGCGATGTATGCCGAACGCCGCGACAAGGTCCGCAGCGGCCTGGCGCATGTCACCACCGACGAGGGGTATTTCATCAAGTCGCTCGATCCCGACGGCACGCGGCACGGCGTTTACGGCGCGGCGAAGCACGGGTATTTCGAGGCGTCGCCTAACCACGACGCCATCGCATTTAACGTGGTGGATGATGTCCAGGCGCGGCGCATCTACGACAAGATCGCCTCGATTCCGCTCTTGCGGCGGCACCACGTCATTATCGCCAACGAGCCGGGCCTGGACGACATGTATGTGCCGGGCGACGACTGGCTTTGGCAGCACGGCACCTGGGTGAACGGCGGGCACTGGTCCACCTGCGAGGCGCGGATGGTGATGGCGTACTACCGACTGGGAAAATACGAGGATGCGCGCAAGTCCATGGAGCACATGCTGGGTTTTGCCCGACAGTTCCGCATGGACAACCCGCTGGTGGAATTCGGCAGCAAGGTCTATCAGCCCAAGGAGCCGATCAACCTCTGCTATGATTCCTTCGGACCGTCGGCCGCGCTCCTGCGCGGCCTTTTCGAGTACCGCTATCATTCACAGGACTTGACCCTATTTCCCCGCGTGCCCCCGGAAATCACGCGCCTGGAACAACATTTTCCCGTGATTTTCGGGAACAAGCGCGTGTATATCGCCACGGTGGGTGCCGGGCCGGTGACGGCGGTGCGCGTGAACGGGCGGGACTGGCCGCATTTCGACGCGGCGTCGGTGACATTGCCCTACGCGGAAACCCCGGACAGCGCGCGGGTCTTCATTGCGCTCGGCGGCGCAGACCTGAACCAGGCGTCGCCGTTCCACACCAAAGACGCCGCCCCCACGGCCCCGCCGATGGAGGATCCCTTCTGGAGTGTTCTTGCGACAGCGGAAACGCCGCTGCCCGCAGATGACTTGGCGCGCGTCGGCGCATTTTATACCGCCATGCAGGCGGCAAAACTGGGGGATACCCACGAAGCGCGGCACGCATGGCTCATCGTGGAGTATATCGCCACGATTCACGCGCGGCGCGCGATGTTCGCCGCCGGTACGCTTGCGCCGTTGCCGGAACCGGCGTCCCAGGCGGCGGCGGACCGCTCCTATGAAGACACGTTGTCGAAACTCCTGGCGGGGTTGACACAGGTGATGGACGGATACGCCGGAAGCGACGATACCGTCAAACGGCGCATCCGCGCCTTGTGGGACGTCGCGGCGCTGGCGGTAAGCGGGGAATTAGCCGAGAGGATTTCGGCGGCAACCTCCGACGCCGCGCCGGAGGAATGAGGCGTTACGCGCGGCGGGTGGCCGCTTTGTCCTGGATGGCGCTGAGAATGGTGAGCGCGCCCTCGTCTTTGGTCGTTTTCCGGTCGTGCCAGCCGGGGTAGGTCAGTAACGTGACGCCATAGACCTGTCGCACAGATTCAATGTAGATGCGGGTCCGGTTATCGGAGACCGGCGCCAGTTCAATCGTGTATTGCATCCGTCGCGGCTGCAACACGCGCCACACCCGGCTGACCTTCGTGTGCGCGACAAAGATGCCGCGCTTGTCGCGGGTGTAAATTTCAAAGTCCTGATCGCGCAGGACGGTCTTGACCAGTTGCCATGCGTCCTGGAACGGCATGTCCACCGTCGTCGTATGTTCCAGCGCAAAGCCCGTCGTGTCGCGCGCGGTGCGCGCGCAGCCGCCTGTCATCGCCGCCGCAACGGCCAATCCCGCAATTATCAGGCATACCCGGTATGTCATGACGTTTCTCCAGAAGAGAGCCGAATTGTAGCACAGCCGCCACAAGCGGTCAATGCGATGCACACGCTCCGCCCATGCCGATTCTTCGTCCACTGTGTCCATTTCGTCCACATCATCCACACGCCGCATCTGGGCTTTGCTTCTTCCCGGCGCATCCACGGGTCTGCGGGATTGACGCCGCCGCCGTGGTGGGATTACTATCATGCCATGCAAATTGTTTCCGGGGAGTGCAGCCGAATCCACAGAAGGAGCAAGAAGCCCATGTCGCACGCAAAATGGAGCCGTACCTGGATGGCCGTCCTGGGGTTGCCGATACTTGCCTTGGCGTCGGCGTCCGCACCGGCGCAGGTGACTTTTGAATCCCTGCTCAACGAGATGACAGACCTGGAGGCGCTGACCCGCCTGCCTGACCCTGCATTCACCTGCCGGCAGTTCTCCAGTTATGACCGCCGCTCGACGGACCCCGCCGTGCTGACCGACGAGAACTGGTTTGCCAACCACGATCGGGGTCAATATCTGTATGAGGAGCAACGCGATGGCCAGACGGAATATGTGCTGATGGACGCGGAGGGTCCGGGCGCGATTGTCCGCATCTGGTCCGCCAATCCGAATGACGCCGGCCTCATCCGGGTCTATCTCGATAATGCGCTGGAACCTTTTCTTGAGATGCCGTTCGTCGCAATGCTGGGCGGGAAGGCCGCGCCGTTTCTCCAGCCGATAGCGGGCACGCGGGCCAAGGGCTGGAATTCCTATCTGCCCATTCCCTATGCCAAACACTGCAAGGTGACTTCGAGCAAGCCCGACTTCTATTACCACATCAATTACCGCACCTACGCCGAGGGGACAAAAGTCGCCACCCTGACCCAGGCGAACCTCGACCGCAATATGGCGCGCGTGCAGCGCGTGGCGGACGCGTTGGCCGAACCGGCGCAGGCATTTTCCAAGCCCCGCGGATATGTGCAGGAAAAAGCCTATGGTGCGTATGTGGAGCCGGGCGAAAAAGTGCTGTTTGCGCGGCTGGACGGACCGGGGGCCGTGCATCGCCTGACCATGCGGGTGAATGCGGCGGACCGGGAAGCGGCGCTGCGCGGCGTGCTCCTGCAAATCAACTTTGACGATGACATGGTTCCCTCGGTGCTTGCGCCGGTCGGCGATTTCTTCGGCACGGCCCCCGGCGACAAGCCCTATCAGGGGTTGCCGTGCGGCCTGCAGGAAGACGGCGTCTTCTATTCCCATTGGGTGATGCCGTTCAAGCACGGCGCCATGCTCCGCCTGATCAACAAGACCGACGCGCCCGTATCCGCGCACGGCGACGTGGTCGCCTCGAATCGGCGCTGGACGAAGGACAGCCTCTATTTCCGCGCCAAGTGGCGGGGGGAACAGGACATTCCGACGCGGCCGCGCCAGGACTGGAATTTCATCGAGGCGCGCGGGCGCGGACGCTTCGTCGGCGCGATGATGCAGGTCACCAATCCTGTCGGCGCATGGTGGGGCGAGGGCGACGAGAAGATTTATGTGGACGATGAGGCGTTTCCGAGCCATTTCGGCACGGGATCGGAGGATTATTTCGGTTATGCGTGGTGCGATACAGAGATTTTCTCGCACGCCTATCACGCGCAGCCGAGGTGCGACGGTCCGGCGAATTTCGGCCATACCTGCGTGAACCGCTTCCACATCCTCGACAACATCCCCTTCACCCGCGCCTTCAAGTTCGACATGGAAGTCTGGCATTGGGAGGACTGCCGCATCAGTCAGGCCGCAACAGTCTATTGGTATGCGGCCACGCCCGATCAGGATAATTTCCATACGCCGGACGCGGCGGACCTGATCGTCCCGCCGATCCCCGAACCCAAGCGGGTGGCGGGCGCCATCGAAGGGGAAGACATGCGCGCGGCGGCGGTGTCCGGCGGAACCTTCACGGTGCAGTCCAGCGCCGCGTGGAACTGGAGCGGCTGGGCGCAGGCGTGGTGGCAGGACGGCAAACCCGGCGACACCCTGGAACTGGCGTTTCCCTCGGAGAGAAGCGGCCGTCACCGCATCTATGCCTTATTCACCAAGGCAAAAGATTACGGCATCTTGCAGGTGTCTATCAACGACCGCGCCGCGGGCGCGCCGATAGACTTCTACAATGAAAGCGTTCAGGCCACCCCGGAAATGACCCTCGGTGTATTTGACCTGAAGGCTGGCGAGAACCGATTGCAGGCGCGTATCACGGGCAGCAATCCCAAGGCCGATCCCGCACGCCACATGTTCGGCCTGGACTACATCCGCCTTGAGCCTGTGCCATAACCGGGCGTTGCTGTTACGGGGGCAACATAGACACGCCTTCGGTCAACTGACCGTTGCGCGGAGTTTCATCTCTACGGCGCGCCGGTATCCTGTGATCGTCAGGTCGCCCGCGGCGCGCAGTTCCACCAATGCGTAGGCGCTGTTCTCCCGGCCCGAACCTTCGACCATGGCCTTGAGCGTGTAGTAGTGGATGCCCTGTATGCAGGCGTATCCGCCGTCGTGGTGGTGCCCCTGAAACACGGCGATGACTTTTCCCGATTCCTCCAGGACGCGGCGCACTTCTGCGGCATTCTTCACGAACACATCGCCCGCGCCGTCGAGCCGCTGATGCACAAACACGACGGCCGGCCCCTTGGCCGCCGCCAGGTCCCGCCGCAGCCACGCGAGTTGTGCCGGTGGAATGTTCGCGTCCGTCCAGTCGAAATTGCCGCGATCATAATCCGTGCCGTCGCCCCGGAAGTTGGCGTCCAGCGCCACGCCATGAATGCCTTTGATGTCAAAGGCGTAATGCGCGCGGTCCGCCGCGCCCCCGGTGTTCTCTACGGCCGCAAGAAACTGCGTCTTGGAGATGCTGTCCACGTCGTGATTGCCGAGTACGTGAAAGCGGGGGCCTTTGAAGCGGGCGAACACGTCCTCGACCTTGCGGAGATAGTCCAGCGTTTTCTCCTCGACCGGCGGGCTGTCCTGGTCCTTGAAATCCCCCAATTCGACCAGGAAATCGGCCTGCATATCATTCATGCACTGCACGCATTCCGCCAATTTGTCGAGCGATTCCGCGTAATGCCGCGATCCCTGCGCCTCCCGTGCGGCATAATGACAATCCGTGACGATGCCGAATCGAACGACAATATCATCGTCGCCGCGTGCCCCCCGCGCGCCGCCCAACGCCAGCCCCAACGCACCGGCCCCAGTCGCCCGCAGGAATTCCCGCCGCGTCACCAACCAACCGTGTCCCCTTTCATATCGTTGCATGGGCATTACTCCACATCATCTCGGTGGCATTATCAAATCCGGAATTGATTATGAACCCTCATGTGCGGCGCGGATACGGTTGCCATATCGCTCTACATGCTATTTATCTTGGCGACAGGGAGGCCGTTTGTCCACAATTCGTATTCACTGAGGTCCATATCATCATTCCAGGAAATCCCATAGCCGCCGGGATCAACGCGCACGGCACGGAAAAAAGCGGGGACAGTCAACAATTCGAAGTCGGGGCGCGACAGAAGGTGTGCGCAGTCATATATTCGCTCTTCGCCATTGCGGAAACGCACCAACAGGCGCATCGGCTCAATGGGATGCACCGACTCAATTCTGGGATTGGTTTCCATCATTTTGTATTACTCCAGACCGGGCAACTGCCTGAATTCCTGTCGTTCCCACATCTCCTGAAGATCAGGCTGGTATAGTTTTCCCCATTCCTCCACAAGCCTTCGCGCTCTGGGGGGCAGGTCGCCCTCGAGCATCTTTATCGTCTCAATCGCAAACACAGCGTTGTATTCACCGTAAATGGCGTGAAAATGCGGAATGCCATGTTCACTCTGGCTGAAGTACATTTTGATTACGATACCGTAGAACCGCGCGATGACGGGCATACCGTTCAACTCCTGGCGCAATTGCCTGAATAACGGGAAACAACGTCTTTATCTCATTTGCATTCTCCTTGATTAGAATAACATGCCTTCCGTATGATGCGCCATCCTGATTTTTTGGACGCTATGGGGCGATGCGAAGACCGGTAGCAACGGAGACGCTTTTCCGACGCAGAGCGCCCCGAATGCGCGTTGTACCGCGGGAGCGGTGCAACGAGACCATTGCTCCACATCATCCCAGTGCCTCAGGTGGAAGCACGCGGATGGATGCTGTTTTTCTTCCAAGGCTTGATATTGGCCAGCGTTTTGGCGAGAAGATCTTTGGTCTTTGAGGCGTCATAATCCATCTGCAAGCCGATCCAGAAATCCTCCGACATGCCGAAAAACCGCGACAAGCGGAGACCCGTATCCGCCGTGACAGCGCGCTTGCCGGCTACAATTTCACCGATACGCCGTTGCGGCACGCCTATTTCTTTGGCCAGACGATATTGTGAGATTCCCATCGGCTTCAGAAATTCCTCCAGCAGAATCTCGCCGGGATGAGGATAAGGAACTTTGCGCATAATGTCACTCCATCAATAATAGTCAACAATCTCCACGTCTGTTGGTCCCGCTGCCGTCCAAACAAAACACACACGATACTGGCCATTGATGCGAATGCTGAACTGCCCGGCCCGCTCGCCCTTCAGCGATTCAAGACGATTGCCCGGCGGCACGCGCAAATCTGCAAGCGTCCCGGCGCGGTTCAACATCGCCAACTTCCGCATGGCCACGGATTCAATGCGCGTGAATCGCCTGATCCGCCGCCCCGCGAACAAGTCCCTTGTATCGGCGCACTTGAATTACTGTATCGCCATGTACAGATACTAACGCAACGCGTTACTATTGTCAAGCGTTACTACCGTGGACTTTCCAAGATCGGGAGGAGGCTTCATGCCTTGCTTCTCGGCCTGTTCAGCAGGTGCTTGAGGTGGTAGAGGAACTCTTGGGCTTCGCGGGGGGAGAGGGCGTCGGGGTCCAGGGATTCGAGTTCCTTTTCGACGGCGCTGGGTTCGGCCATGACCTGGGGTCCGAAGAGGTACATCTGCTGGGGCAGACCGGCGGCGATGGGGTTGCCCGCTTCGAGGGATTCGAGAATCTCGCGGGCGCGGCTGAGCACGCCGCGCGGCAATCCGGCGAGCCGGGCCACCTGGATGCCGTAGGAGTGGTCCGCGCCGCCTTCGACGATCCGGTAAAGGAAAACCACCCTGTCGCCCCATTCGCGCACGGCGACGTTGAGGTTTTTCGCGTGCTCCAGTTTTTCGCCCAGTTCGGTGAGTTCGTGGTAATGGGTGGCGAAGAGCGTCTTGGCGCGGATGCAGTCGTGGATGTGCTCGGCGACGGACCACGCGATGCTGATGCCGTCGAAGGTGCTGGTGCCCCGTCCGATCTCATCGAGCACGAGCAGGCTTTTTTCCGTGGCGGCGTTGAGGATGTTCGCCGTTTCGATCATCTCGACCATGAAGGTGCTTTCGCCGCGCACGAGGTTGTCGGACGCGCCGACGCGGGTGAAGATGCGGTCCACCACGCCGATGCGCGCCTCCGCCGCGGGCACGAAACTGCCCATCTGCGCCATGAGCGTGATGAGCGCGGCCTGCCGCAGGTAGGTGGACTTGCCCGCCATGTTCGGCCCCGTGACGATTTGGAGGCGCGCGCCCTCCATGTCCATCATGACATCGTTGGGCACGAATTCGCCGCGTGGCATGAGGTCCTCGACGACGGGGTGGCGTCCGTCGCGGATGCGGATGTCGCCGCCCTCGTCCACCTCCGGTTTGCAATAGCCCTTGGTTGCGGCGGTCTCCGCGAGCGCAAAGAGGGTATCCAGCGCGGCGATGTAATCGGCGGTCGCCTGGATGCGCCGCGCCTCAGCGGAGACGCGGTCGCGTAGCGCGGCGAAGAGTTCGTATTCCAGCGACTGCATGCGTTCCTGCGCGGTGAGGATTTCCTCTTCGCGCGCCTTCAGCGCGGGGGTGACGAAGCGCTCGCCGTTGACGAGGGTCTGCTTGCGTTCGTAATCGGACGGCACAAGATGCAGATAACTCTTGCTGACTTCGATGTAATAACCGAAAACCTTGTTGTAACCGACCTTCAGGTTGGGGATTTTGCTGCGTTCCCGTTCTTCGCGTTGCAACGTCGCGATCCAGTCTCGCCCGCCGCGCACCAGTTCGCGCAGGTGGTCCAGTTTCGGGTCACAGCCGTCCTTGAAGAGGTTGCCCTCGTTCAGCCCAGCGGGCGGGTCGTCCACAATGGCGGCGTCAATCCATCCCGACACATCGGCGAGTTCGTCCATTTCTTCGTGGATGCGGCGCAGAAGCGGCGCGCGGCACGCGGCGATTGCCGCGCGCAGATGCGGCGCGCAGCCAAGCGAGCGGCCCAGCGCCTTGAG
>CAZLII010000041.1:0-13106 GCA_964559065.1 uncultured Nitrospirales bacterium
AAGAAGACATCGCTACGGGCAGTTGGGACACGATTGCGGAGCGCTGCCGGGCCGCCAAGGACATCGTGGCGCGCGTCAAAGACAAGCAGGGAACGCCATGCTGAGCGGACGAGAACGAATCCTGAAAGCAGTCGCGTTTGAAGCGACGGACCGCGCGCCGCTGGACCTCGGCGGGATGTTGTCCACATCCATCAGTTGTTTTGCCTACCCGGACCTCGTTCGCGTGCTGGGGCTGCCGCCGCGCCATCCGAAGGTCTTCGACACCGGGCAAATGCTCGCCTGGCCGGACTTGGATGTGCTGGACGCATTGGGCTGCGATGCCGTGACGATGTTCATGGACGCCACCAACGCCTTTGCGCAGCCGGAACTGTGGCATCCCTACGATTTCAACGGACGCCTGCCGGCCTTTGTGCGCGATCCCAAGGCGTTTCAGGCGCTGCCCGACGGCACGATTCTGCAACACGGTGGCGCCAGCAAGATGCCGCCAACTTCCCATGTCTTCGAGTCGGAACATGGCGGCCAGCCGCTCTTGCTCGTCGGCGATATCCCCAAGCCGGACCTGGATGAGGTCCGAAAACGGCTGGAGTCGGAGCGTTTGCGCGAGGAGACCATCCGCGCGGTGAAGGAGCGATGCCGCCGCGCGCGGGAAGCAAGCGACCGCGCGATCTTTTTCAACGGCCCCGGCGCGGGCATCGGCATCGGCGCGTACACAGGCATTGCGATGTTTCCGATGCTGTGCCTGACGGAGCCGGAATTCGTCGAGGAACTGCACGAAATCACCGTCAGCCATGCCATCCGACAGATCGAGGCGCTGCTCGCGGAGATTCACCCCTACATTGACATCTACAACATCAGCGCGGATGACTGGGGCACCCAGAACCAGACCGTGGCCTCGCCGGACATCTTCCGCCGCCTCTTCCTGCCCTATTACCGCCGCGCCAACGACGCCGCCCACCGCGCCGCCCCGGATGTGAAAACCTTCCTGCATTCCTGCGGCGCGATCTATGACCTCATTGACATGGTGATCGAGGCGGGCTTCGATATTCTCAATCCCGTACAGTGGACCGCCGGCGGGCATTCCTACAAGGAATGGAAAGACAAGGCGCGCGGCCGCATCGCCCTGTGGGGCGGTGGCGTGAACACGCAACAGACGCTCCCCCTGGGCACTGTGGACGATGTCGAGCGGGAAGTCACCGAGATCGTGCGCTACATGCGCCAGGACGGCGGCTTCGTGTTCTGCGCCATCCATAACATCCTCGCGGAAGTTCCCGGCGAAAAAGTCGCAGCCATGTATCGCGCAGCCGCGTCCGCGTGAGATTCGTACAGGCATCGCGCCGGCGTTATGTCAAAACCTCCCCGTTCGGGCCGATGGCCAGGTCTTTTTCCGTCGGCCAGCGTCTGCCCGCGCTTTTTGACACAAATTCCTCCTGCGTCAGCGCAAAGCGCGGGCTGATCTCCAACTGGATCGCGCAGATGCCTTCGGCGTCGCGGGGGACGGGGCTGCCCGCCGCGTCCAGCCATTTGGACCAGAGCGAGGCCATGCTCCGGCGCGCGGCCACGACGCTGTTCTCGCCCTCGAATTGTTTGATGGGGGTGTATTCGCCTTCGCGCTCAATGCCCACGGCGACCGGCGGATGTTTCACAAAGCGGAGCGCATCGAAGACAAAGGTCTCAAATTTGTAGCCGTTGGGCGAAGCCGGTTCAATGCGTTCCCCCGCCTCGTTGATGAAGGGAATCCGCTTGTGGGCGAGGTGCCAGGGGAACTGGTCGAAGATGTCGTAAATCCGTTGCACAAACGCGGTGGAAATGATATGGATGGCGGGATTCCCCGCGAAGTACCTGACATTGCCGCTGGCGTCGGTTTCCAACAACTGGGGATAAAGGTCCAGTTCGCTGTACTCGATGACGCGGTATTCGCCGTCACACAGGCAGTGCACGCCCACCGCTTCGCGGACATGATTCTTGTAATGATTCTTGGATGACATCTCCGCGTTGCGGATGACATGATAGCCGATGAAGCGGGGGTCGGCGACCTTCACCGCCCAGTTGTCCACCTGGAAATAACTGAGCAGGTCCACGCCCCGGTTGCGCGCATCGTCCAGCACGCCGTTCTCCACCATTGCGGGGATGCAGCCGCCGTGGCCATTGGGATTCACGGCAAGGCGGCCGGGCGCTTCGAGCATGAATCGGCCTTGCGCGTCCATGCAGGGCACGACGCGCTGCCGCAGGAAATGCGCATTATCGGGATCGAGGTCGAAATAGTTGTTTTCGGCGAAGAAGGTTTCGGTGGCGGCGGCGTTGGCGTCGCTGACCATGATATACCAGGGCAGCGCGCAGCCGTAGCGGCGCTGGAGATTGTGGATTTTGTCCGCATGGTAGGCGAAGAGCGTCCTTCCCGTAATCGGTCCGATGGGATACGCCCCTTTCGGTCCGTCGAAGCCCAGCCGCGTGCCCTGGCCGCCCGCCACGAGAAACAGGCCGACGCGCCCCGCCCGCAGCGCCTCTTCCCCGGCGTCCCAGGCGTCGCACGCGTCCGGCGCATCCACGGGAATCACGGGAACCGGTTCGATATGGCGGAAAGTTTCCGGCGGCGGCTGCGACAGAATCCACTGTTCCGCGAGGCGGCGCATCAAGGCGAAATCCACCTGCGCCAAATCGGCCAGCAGCGCGGCGCGCCCCGCATCGTTCAACTGATCCCAGAATCGAAATATATGATCCTGGCCGAATTTTTCGGCGATTTCCCGAAGTTCGGCTTCCCGCACCGCGAAATCACTCAATGAGACGCGCCTTTCCGTGCTGATTGATTTCCGCGCGTTGGCGGCGGTTTGGGAGCAATCCGGGCTTTGCCCCTTCGACAATCTCGTACTTGGAACCGCAGCCGTCGCACAGGCCATAGTCAAAGCCCGGCACTTCCAAAGGCTCTTCACATTTGGGGCATGCCGGCTGAAAACGGGCATAGAGGAGTTGCGGGGTCTCAAAGGTTTGCCCGCAATCGGGGCATTTCCGCATCATTTCCGTGCGCCGCCAACACCGGGTCAGCATCTGCTCCGCGTCGCAGATCCGGCAATAGATCCTGCGGCCCACAATGGAGTGTTTGCCGCCTTCACCGGCATCCTTAGACCCGGCGGCGCCTTTATCCCGTTTGCCAAACAACGCCATGATTCACCGTCTCCCGGGGCCGCATCCGCGGCGCGTCAGGCTATCATATCCGAAGGACCTCACCTTCGCACAAATCCGCGCACCGCGATGCGCTCCGGATATTTTTTTTCACCCATCAGCACCGCAAATCGAACCGCATCGTCATGCCGGCCTTCCGGCGCGTCGGGGCGCAAGGTCACATCCAGATACGCCGTCGTCGCGGTGTCGCCGGGACGCGCCACGGCCTCAATCCAAGCGGACTCCGGCGCGATGTCGGTGACTTGCAGGGGGTGTTCCCCATTGATGACGGCGGAGCCGCCCGAGCGGTCCGGCGCGGTTTCCAGGCCACCCGGTATCAGCATCAACCGTTTGGGATATGTGGGTTCAACCGTGTAAGGGGCGATGACTTCGCCCTTGGCAAAGGCCCATAAAACGGGGATTCGCTCAACATTGGTAAGGATGGTGAAGCGTTGGTGAAAGGGGCCGGGCGGCAGGAGGGGGGAGGGCGTAACGGTGATGCGGTATTCCGCTTTGTCGGGGGCGGTCCAGTCTGATTCCGGCAGCGCCTCAAACGCAAAACGGAACATCCCCGATTCTTTTTCTTCTTCATTTGGCCCGAATTCACGGACATCCAGCAATTCCACGCGCGCTTTACGCAATTGCCGAAGATACATGGTCTTTTGCGGGGTTTCCCCTTTTTGCAGGGTCCCGAAATCAATCTCTTCAGGCTCCAATGCAAATTCAGGGTCCACCGACGCCTTGACGTTCACCATCAGCGCAGGCTGTTTGGGATCATTGGAGTAAATGGTCAGTGTTTTGTGTGAAAAGAAACCATGCACCCCCCTGGGCATGAAGATCACCTCAATATACGATTCGCCGCCCGGGGGAATGACGGCCCGTTCGGGCGGCATGAACCCGATGGTGCACGCGGCGCAGGTGGTTTTGATGTCGGAAATGCGGAGCGGGGCTTTTCCATGATTGAAGACCTTCAGTCGGTGCTCCGTGTTGGCGGTGTTTGACACGGTTCCCAAGTCGAGGTCCTGCGTTTCCAGGGCGATGACCGGCACCAAGTCCTGTTCCGCGTCTATCGGCGGCAGGGAACCATCGCCGTGGGTGAGGGGCGTCGCGTCTTGCAGCCGGTGGATTCTGGCCAGAAAATCCTCTTCCCCGGCGGGACCCCGCCGTGATTCCTGCCTGCTATTGTACAGCGCCAGCAGCGCCACGAGGCCGCACACCGCCGCTACGCCGACAAAGAGGAGATGTCCGCCGCGCAATTTCATGCCCTACTCCGATTTGAAGCGTACTCCATAGCGGTCCTCCGCCTGTTCCAACGCGTTGCTCAGTGCCTGGTAAACTTCCCCGGTAATTGTACTGTCCAGTTCCATGCCCAGCAATAGCCCGCCGACCACGGGTTCAAATACGGGCATCATCAGCCGCGCAAGCGGACATTCCCGGTGGATCACCGTGCGCATGGCATCAATCAATACCGGGCTTGATCCTTTGAAGACGCTGCCCGCCATCACCACATCAAACGTGTCGCGGCCCATGTCCAGTTTTCGGGCCACGGCGTTCACCATCTTGCCGAGGTAGCGTCCGCCCCACTCCAGAATGTCATTGGCCGTCTTGTCGCCTTCAAACGCCGCATCAAAGACCAGTTTGGCCATGGGCTGCAAGTGTTCATAGGTGATGCGGCCCTTGTACATTTCATAGAAAAAGGCGTCGAGATCGCTGCACCCGCTCTTCTCCAGGAACTTGTCGGCCAGCAGTGTTTTGCCGATGATGCCGTCGCGATAACGCCAGACCGCTTTCAAACCCTCCGTGCCGATATCGGTTCCGCTCACCATGTCGCCAAACTCTTCACTGATGCCGCCTACGCGCGCTTCCTGTCCGGCGGCGTTCACCCCCGCGCACACGCAGCCCGTGCCGCAGGCAATCACAATCCCTTTGGGTTCGCGGGTGCCGCCGCGCAGGCCGGCCATCGAATCGTTGCGGAACACGCGGGGAATGTCACCGAACATCGGGGTGAAAATTTCCTTTTCCAGCATCTCGTAGTCTTCAGGGATGTCCGCCCCGGCGATGCCCATGCCGATGCCGGCGATGTCCTTGAGGGTCAGGCCCGCCTCGGCCAGCGCGCCCTCGACCGCTTTGCGGATTTCCTCTCGGGCGGCTGCGACGCCATAAGCCTCATAATTTCCCGCGCCCGCCCGGCCAAAACCGAGAACGCGCCCCATCTCATCCCCCACCAGGCAAAACGTTTTCGTGCCGCCCGCATCCAACCCAAGATAACATCGCATCAATCGCGCCTCCATCGCTGCGCACGGCGGTCTCGCCAACCGCGTCTTAATTCCAAAAGACGGCGCGGGAAAGATTCCCGCGCCGTCTTTCATAGGGCATAAACTCAGGGAATACTATTGTCCCCGTATCCGCTCCAAATCGCGTTTGGCCTGGTCCGCAGCCGGGGAGGTGGGATAGTTGTCTATCACCTGCTGGAACAGCCGCATGGCTTGTTCCGTCTGCCCCAGGCGCGAATGCGCCACCGCCTGGCTGCGCATCGCCAGCGGAATTTTGTTGCTGGTCGGATAAAGGGTCCGCAGACGCTCAAACTCCTGGATGGCTTCCTGGAAGCGTTCCATGTTCAGGTAACACGCCGCCTTCCAGAACTGGGCGTTGTGGCTGTTTTCATCGTTCGGGAAACGCTGCAGAAATTCCTCGTATTTGACCAGCGCGTCGCTGTAATTGCCGCCGGCGTACAAGCGTTGCGCCTCGATGTACAGGGCGCCCGTTTCCGCGCCGCTCGGCGGGGCGGTGCGCATGTCCGTCGGGCCGGGGAACGCGGTTGCGGGCGGTTGCTCAATGATGACGCCGCCCACGGTGCTTTCCTGCGTGCCGGCGGTCGGCATGCCGGCGCCTGAAGAGACCGTCAGGTTCCACCGGCGATACAGCGTGGTTTTCAGTTCGGCCAGTTCACGCGCCAGCGCGTGCAGGGCGTTCTGGTTTTCTTCCATCATTGTCTGCAATTGCCGGATCTGGGTATCGCCTTCATTCGCACGGGCGATCAGATCGGCCGTCGTCGTGTTCAGACGATTGACGGAGCCTTGAAGCCCCTGGTCCAGATTGCGCACGCGCACATTGGTGTCATTGATGATGTGCCGGACATCCTTGGGGATGGTGCCGCAGCCCATCATCAGGACTGTCATTACTGCAATGGCCGCCGCCGCTCTTACAACACGCATGATTGCTCCGCGTCAATTCGTTGATGCCAAACGGTTTAGCGCTGACCGCGATTGAATTCCACGCGCCGGTTCCGTGCGTAAGCCGCTTCGGTCTTGCCCGGATCGGCGGGGAATTCCTTGCCGTAACTGATCGTCACCAGACGGTCCCCCGGAATGCCCAGCGAAATCAGGTGGTCCCGCACCGACAGCGCGCGACGCTCGCCCAGCGCCAGGTTGTATTCCTGGGTGCCGCGTTCGTCGCAGTGCCCCGCCAACTGGATGATCACGCCGGTGTGCAGATACTGCTTGATCAACTCCGCGTTCTGGGCCAGGGCCGGCAATTGATCTGCGCGAATGTTGTATCTGTCGAAATCGAAGTACACATTCCGCAGGCCCGTATCCCGGTTGAATAGGATGCGATCCAGGTCAATATCCGGCTGCCCCCGGTCTCCGGTCGTGTCCACCGGTCGATCCGTCGTGGTCGTGATGATCGGGGTTTCTTCCTTTTTCGACTTGCAGCCTGCAAGGGCGCCCATGGCCACCACCAGGCACAGGGTCAACGCTGTATAGGTCATCAAACTCTTCGTACTCATTGCTGTCCTCCCAAAAAACTGCCTATTGATTTTCTCTTGCCACGTTTTGCGACATTCGCATGGCGCGTATGTTAGCAGAATTCGCCGTCGCTTTCAAGTTCCCATTCCATGTATCGCCATGCGCGGCAGAAAGTTCCATGAATCCACAGAATTCCCCTTTCATCTTGCCATATTCGCGGCATTATCATAATTCAGGTTATTAATCGGGGGGTTGTTCGAAAGAAAGTATGCCGTCAAACAGCCAAGGGGATTGTCCCATGGCATCGAACTGTAAGGCGGCGAAATGAGTTAACGCATATATAAACCATAAAATAGTCCAATTGTAAATTTCATATTTCAGATATAAAAAAATGACAGCGCCACGCCATCCGACATATCGGGCCAATCGAAGGCCCGGAGGCGCGGCGCGGCGTTCACCAGCCGAGTCGGCTGATGATCCACGCGCCGTTGATCCAGAATACTGCCAGCAGACCGGCCGCGCCGATGATGGTGATCAGGGGCGCGTTGGCCAGCGGCCCCATGATGCGGCGGCTGCTGCTCATGACGAGGAGCATGATGGCGCACAGCGGCGCGGCCACGAGGGTGGCCGCCTGCGCAATGAGGAGGGACTGGGCGCCTCCCTGGCCCAGGGCAAGCACGAGCATGGCCACGAGGCACCCGACGACCATCACGACGGCGGACAGGCCCTTGGCGGTTCTGGCGTCAAAGCGGGCATCCATGCCCAGCCCGTCAGCGAGCAGGCAACCGCCGATCATCGCATTGACGATGAAAGAAGAAAATGACGCCGCAGCCAGACCACAGCAAAACACCAGATTGGCGGCAGGGCCGAGCAATTCGCCCAGCAGATTGGCGATCTCGCCAGCCTGGGTAAATGTTTTGCCGGTTCCGTGCAGGGTCTGGGCGGCCCCTATCATGATCGCGGCGCAAATCAGCGCCAGCACCGCGATGCCGGCCCAGGCGTCCAGGATGGCATCGCGGATGCGCGTCTGGTCCCATCCCTTGGCGCGCACCAGATAGGCTTGATAAAAGGCGGCCACCGCCGAGAAGGTGGTGGCCAGCATCGCCCGCGCAATCAGGCTGTCTTCCGGTGCGATGCGCGGAATCATGCCCTGCGCCAGTTTGAGCGGATGGATGCCCGTCCAGAAGAGGTTGGCGAAAAAGGAGAGGATCATCACCGCCACGAGCGCCATCATCAGGCGTTCCATCGCCTGATAAAGATGCTTCGCGCGAAACAGAAACCACAATGACAGCGCGGTGAAGAGCGGCGGCCAAATCCAGGCGGGAACATCGAAAAGTCCGCTCATGCCGAAGGCAAGCCCGATGTTGTTGCCGAACTGGAACCCGGCGGTCACAAGAAACGCGGCAAGCCCGACCGGCGCCGCCAGCCAGCGCCCGGCGCGCTGCGCCACATAGCGCAGGGGCGTTTCCGGCAGCGCACAGCCCAGACGCGCGCCCATTGAGGCGTACGCCGCCATGAACAAGGCCGCCACCGCAAGCATCCAGACCAGACGGTAACCCGACTCCGCCCCCGCGCGGCTCGACGCGACGATGCTCCCCGGTCCCAAGACCACCGACGCGGTAATGAAGCCCGGCCCCAATCGCCGGAGAAACGCCCGCAATTGTTCCATGAACGCCATTGTGAAGCGTGGGTCAGGAGAATATCAAGGGAGTGGCGAGTGGCGAGTGGCGAGTGGCGAGTGGCGAGTGGCGAATGGCGAATGGCGAGTGGCGAGTGGCGAGTGGCGAGTGGCGAATGGCGAATGGCGAGTGGCGAGTGGCGAGTGGCGAGTGGCGAATGGCGAATGGCGAATGCGGAATGGGGGATTGTCGGGTGGGTGAAGCGTTAGCGGAATTCAGTGAATCGTTCATTGCATTAGTTATATAGGTCCTATGGTTCCTATCCGTTTTCCGTCCTCGCCACCCCGAATGCCTGATGCGCGTTCTCGGCGGTTTGGGCGCAAAATGCCTCGAATTCCATCTTTTTGTGGTCCGCAAGGAACCGGGCGGTGTGCAACACATCCGCCGGTTCGCAGCGGCGTCCTCGGCGCGGCTGTGGGGCGAGATAGGGCGCATCGGTTTCCAGTAGCATGCGGTCGGGGGGCGTCGCGGCGGCGGCGTCCTGCAGGGCGTGCGCCTTGGGAAAGGTAACGTTTCCCGCGAAGGAGATGAAGCAACCGAGGTCCAGGCATTGCTTTGCGAAAAGGCCGTCGCCGCCGAAACAGTGCATGATGACCGACGGCAGGGACGCAGCATGGTCCCGCAGGATCGCGAGCATATCGTCCTCAGCGTCGCGGCAGTGGATGACAGCGGGCAAACGCAGCGATTGGGCGAGGTCCAACTGCATTTCCAGGGCGCGGCGCTGCGCCGCGCGCGGGGAGAACTCGTTGAAATAGTCCAGGCCGATTTCGCCGATGGCGATTACGTAGGGCTGGGCCGCCAATCTGCGTATGGCCGCCAGGGCGTTCTCATCCACATGATCGGCGTGGTAGGGATGAAAGCCGGCTGTCGCGTAGATGCGTTCCCGCGAAAGCACAAGCGCGCGGCGGCTGTTTTCCAGATCATCGCCAATGACGACCAGCCAGTCCAGCGCATCCAGGGCGCGCGCTATGACCGCTTCGCGGTCATTATCGAACGCAGGGTCCTGCAAATGGCAATGGGTGTCAACCAAGCCCATGGACGTCACCGGGCCTGATCAGCGACGCGGCCGATTGCCGCGCCGCCTGCGCGGCGGCCGTTGCTGACGGGTTGGACGCTGCGTCTGGGGCTGCGCGGCAGGCTGCTGTGCTGGTCCACGGGCCGGTTCGGGCGATTCTTCCGGAAATTCCGGTTCGTCGTCGGCGGGAATGTCAGCCGGCGTATCCTCTTCGGGGAACGGCAACACTTCCTCGTCATCTTCGATTCGGCCCGTTTGCGCGGCCGCCGCCTCCTTTTTCCAGCACCTCCCCTTGTCATAGAGTTCATTTTCGTAACCGAGACAGCACAGGAGCCGTCCGCATTGCCCGCTGATTTTCGTCGGGTTGAGCGAGAGATTCTGACGTTTGGCCATGCGCATGGAGATGGGCTTGAATTCATTCAGCCATGACGCGCAGCACAGGGCGCGCCCGCAGGAACCGAGGCCGCCGACGAGTTTCGCCTCGTCGCGCACCTGGATATGGCGGAGTTCGATGCGCATGCGCAGTTCATGGGCGAGGTCGCGCACCAGTTCCCGGAAATCAACACGTTCATCCGCCGTGAAGAAAAAGGTCACCTTTTTCTGGTCGAAGGAGAATTCCACGTCCACCAGTTTCATGGGCAGATTGCGGCGCTCGATCTTTTCCAGGCAGACGCGCCGCGCGCGGCGCTCTTCGTGCATCAGGGCTTCCATGTTCTTAAAGTCCGCCGGGGTCGCCCTGCGCAGCAGGCGCATGGAATGGCGTTCGGCCACATCGGGGGGACATGGCTCCGGCGGCAGCACGCACATGCCCCATTCCGGGCCGTGGTCGCTCTCCACGATGCAATGGTCATCGCGGTCAATCTTGAAATTGTCGCCGCATAGAAACGGCAGCACGCGGCGCGGTTTTCGCAGCCGGACTTTTACGATCTGCATGGCGTTCGTCACTCCCCTGGCATCGCTTATGATGCGAGGACAAAGAACAAATCCCGAAATACGCGTTCGCGTCTCAGGTTGCGTTCCAGATAAACCCAGGCGGTTTCGATGGCGCTCAACTTGGCGTTGATATCGCCTTGGCCGCCTTCCTTCAATATGTCCAGTTGATCGCGATACAACACGCGATCGGGGTCCCGGGTCGCGGCGAAGACCCCTTCGTCGCGGTACCATATTTTGAACAAATACAAGTATTCCATCAGGTGTTGTCGGATCAACCCCTGAATGTAGGCGTCCTGCTTTTCCTCCATCTCCTCGCGTTCGTCCGGCGTAAGCCGCGAAAGTTCTTCTTTGTCTATTTCCGTATCCAACTTTGTCTTCAGCGCCTCTTCCTGTTCGCGTACATGCTGGGCGAAGAATTCGCTCAGGTCGAGGGGGTCCTCGCCGTCGCGGAGACGCCGCGCAAGGTCAATCACCACGTCGCGTTTTTTGGTCTCCACCAGGTCCAGCGCGCGCGACATCTGGCCCTGCGACACCGCCGCCACGGCGTCCGCGTCGGCGGGGGACAAGTCCCGGTCGCGCAGGAGCAATTCGCGCACCGTTTCCGGGCGCAGCGTCCCAAAGCGCACCGGCTGACACCGTGACCGGATGGTTGGCAGCAACATCCGGGGCTGCTCGGTCACCAGAAGAAACATGGTATTGCTTGGCGGTTCTTCCAGGGTCTTCAGAAAATAATTCTGCGAGCGCAGGTTTATCCGGTCCGCTTCCAAAATGATGAAGACCCGCCACCGTCCCTCAAAGGGACGGTAGGAAGCCATGTCCGTGATGAATTCCATATCCTCCTTCTTGAAGATGCGCGTTTTGCTGGCAGGCTCGGCATGCAGGACATCAGGGTGATTGCCGTGGGCGATTTTGCGACAGGCGAGACAGGTATCGCAGGCGTCGCCATTGCCCTGGGCGCATTGAATCGCCTTGGCGGTCTCGAACGCGGCGAGGCGCTTGCCTACGCCGCTTGGTCCCCAGAAAAGCATGCCGTTCGGGATACGCTGCCGCTTCACAATACCCCGAAGCAGGCGCACCGCAACATCCTGATCTTTTATGGCACTGAAACTCACGGCTTTATTGCCTTCATACATTCCCCGGCGCTTCGCGCCACCCCCTTCAAAGGGGGATTTTTGGGTGTGTTTTCAGGTAACGATCAACAGACCAGAAATGGCCTTTCCTTGACAGTGTATGCCTCTTTTCAGGACCAGTCGCATGAATCCCCCTTCGAAGGGGGTGGGGCGAAGCGCAGGGGGATGTTATGCATTGTACGATCCCTTAATTCTCGTTGCATCGTCGCGTTGCGCCCAATGCCCATCCACGCTGCACCGTCACGTAACGCCAAATAACTTGCTGAAATCCTGTATTCACTGGGCGCTATCATAACAATTTCGGGGGGCGTGCGCCATGTTGCGCGCTTTGTCCAAAGCGGGCGCGCCGCCTATTGGCTTTGCAGCATGGGCTGCACCCAGGCGCGAACGGACTCGAAGACAACATCGGGCGGCGGTGCGGCATCAATAATTTTGACCCGGTCGGGGTCATTCCGCGCGATGGCCAGGAATCCCTCCCGGACGCGCTCATGGAACTCGATGGTCTGCTGTTCCATGCGGTCGAAGCGGCCGCGATTGCGGGCGCGGCGCAGTCCTTCCTCCACCGGCAGGTCAAGGACGAAGGTTAGTTCGGGCCATATGCCCTGTGTGGCGAGCGCGTGCAGGCGGACCACGTCTTCGGGCGGCAGGTTTCTGCCCATGCCCTGATACGCCGTGGTGGAATCGGCGAAACGGTCGCACAGGACTATTTGACCGGCCTCCAGGGCGGGCCGGATGCGTTCATGCACGAGTTGCGCCCGCGCGGCCTCATAGAGCAGCAGTTCCGTCACGGGAGCCATGGCATGATGATCGGGGTGGAGCAAGACGGAACGGATTGCTTCGGCGATGGGCACGCCGCCCGGCTCGCGGGTCACCAGCACGGTGCGTCCCTGCGCTTCAAGCCATTCACGCAGGCGTTCAACCTGCGTGCTCTTGCCGCAACCTTCGACGCCTTCAAAAGTGATGAATAGGCACTTCATTCCCTGACGGCCTCCTCGCGCGCGGTTTTTCCCTCCTGGAAGTGCCGCTCCACGGCCCCGGCCTCACCGGCGCTGAGCGCATCGCGAAATGCGGTCAGGCGCGCCAGGATTTCATCCAGGCCCGCCGTCACCGCCTCGCGGTTGGTCAGGCAGATATCCCGCCACAATTCCGGGCGGCTGGCCGCAATGCGCGTGGCATCCCGGAATCCTTTCCCGATAAACGCCCGAATGTTTTCCCGTTTCGCCACGGCGGCCGCCAGCGCCGAGGCAACCACGTGGGGGATGTGGCTGGTGCGCGCCAGCAGGTCATCGTGCTCGGCGGGGGCGATATCCACCACGCGCGCGCCCACGGCTTCCCAAAGTTCCCTCACCTGCGACCGCGCGGCGGAATCAAGATCGTCGCTTTGTTCCACGAAACAGACGGACCCCTCATAGAAGTCGGCGCGCGCGTGGGCGGGGCCGAATTTCTC
>CAZLII010000042.1:0-13003 GCA_964559065.1 uncultured Nitrospirales bacterium
CACGCAACACTTTGCTGGGACGTTGCACCGCAGGAGCAGTGCAACGAGAAGGATAAGGGTTGTCACGCAATTGAGAAGAAAAACGCAGACCCTTTCCGAAGGAAATGAGAATGTTTCTGATCATCGTGCACATAAACGCCGCCCTCGGGCGTTTTTGGGCGCGCCCCGCATTGGGGATCAGCGGCGGGAATCGTCAGGCGATCATCAAAGTGTCAATGACAATCAATTTCGATCCGCCGCCTTCCCACGAAGGCGCGCGCCACCTAACAGTTACACACCGACGGCGCGCCACGCGCCGCCCCCATCGGCAGGTCTTCGGACTTGTGGGCACACCGCGCGATCACGCCTCTCGACGTGTCGCCCGGCACTCTACTGGGCGCCGCTTCCCAGCCTCCGGGGTGGAGGCCAGTGCTTCGTGGCGCCGTTCGTTCCCGCTTACCGCTGCGGGGCAGTTCCGGACTTCCACCGGATTCCCTCTTAGCCGGAAACGCCATGCCGGCGTTCCCTGGGCCGATAGTGATTTCAGTATAGGCCATCGCGATTGAAAAAGCAACCGCCACCGGAAGTTGCCATAGGGTCAGGGGTGCTGCTGCGACAAAGACCCATTCGTCGGAAGATTCAAGAGAAAGGACAAATAGGACCTATAAGACCAATAGGATGTTGTTCAGATACCAGGTTTATTAACCTATAGGTCCTATACGTCCTATAGGTCCTATACATGCTTTCGCCACCCGCCAAAAGCGGCCGGCAAAGTTCGCCCACGCTGGACTTATTTGGGTTGATATCTGAACTTTTGCGCCCCGATGGTGGCCTGAGCCATCAGGCCGGATTCATCCATGACGAACACCATGACGCCGTTGGCGTATTTGGCGGCGGCGGTGACCCCTGATATGTTTGCCACAGCGGAGATGGCGGCGTCGAACGCAAGCGTTCCGGTTTTGAGGCGATCAATCGCGTCCTTTGTTTCGAAGCAGATGATCATGGTGAACGCCTGCCCGCCGATTTGCCCCCCGACTGTCACCTGGGTCACATCACAGTATCCGACCAGTTCACCCAATTCATAAAGCACCCCCCTGCCATAGGTCCCGCCGGCAACCAAGCCCCCCTTGCCAACCTTGGGAAACACTGCATAACCTTGTGCGTCACGCAGTATCGCATCAATTCCCGGCGCTTTGAATTCGGCAAACGACAACACGTCCTGCGCGTTCCTCTCGAGCCGTTCCTTGCCGGCCCGGGTATCGGGCGCCGTCGCGCACGCCGTCAACATGGTTGCAAGTATCGCCGAAGCGGCAATTGAAATGAACCGTCGGTGCATCGTCACTTCCTTTCGGTTTCAGAGTCTTCACTGGAATCTTCTGGAAATAACCTTCGTCAACGTTTTATAACCGGACTATGATTCCTACGCCCAGACGCAATAACGTCGTTTCCTGATCTCAATGATACAATAAATGAAACGAATGTCAAACAAGGGGGATTCCCTGTAAACAGCATGGACATCATGCGGATCATAGTGAACCGGCGCCGGGGGTGCGCGGATGCCGCTTCATAACGCGTGCTGAGCCAAGCATCGCGACGGCAACGGCAAGGCAAAACAAGGCGCATATTCCGACTGCCGGGATTGCTTCGACCACATAGAGGATGGATCGGTCTGTCTGGACCACAGACAGGGCGTCGCTGATGACACAGAAGTAAACACCGGTGTCGTCGTAATCCAGTTCTTCAATGGTGAAGACGGGCGCGTTGGGGCCGACGGGGATCGCAGTTTTCGCCAGATCCTCTTTGAACCATTCATATTGGGGCGGCCCGGCGGCGCCGGCGACCTCTACCGTGAAGGTGTGCGAAGAACCGGCTTCCGCATAAATCGCCGGGGGCGACTGGCGCACGATGCGCAGATCGCCTCGGATGAGCGCGATAGTGTGGGAGTCATCGGGGTGCATCACATTGCCCACAAGGTCCGCCGCATCGGACACGGTCACGGTGGCGACGCCTTCGTCGGCGGCTTCGACGGGCCGGTCGAGCGAGACCTCATAGGCGCGGTCGTTCACCCAGAGGCCGTCGCCCCCTTCGCCTGTCGGGCTCGCGGTGATGACGTGGCCCGCGCTGGCGGTGACAACGACTGTCGGAAACCTGGTTTCGTCCATGACCTTGCTGAAGACCAGCGTCATGCGCGGGCGCGATCCCAGCGGCGCCACCGCGTGGTCCGCATCAAAAGAAGACAACACCGGCGGAACGGCATCAATAATGTAGGCTTCGCTGGTAAAATTGCCGCTGCCGGGGCCGGGTCCGCCGAGCATGTTCTGGTTATAACTGCGGTCGCGAATGGAATCGTTGTCTTCCAGTTTGACGGCAAGCGTCCCGGCGCCGGTGATGTTGTGAACACTGATCTCGTACTCTCTGTTTGTGACGCGACGCACCGCCACCGGCGAGGAAAAAGAGACCTCGCCCACCGTTTCGATGGCAAAATCGCCCGCGTCCACGCCGGTCACCCCCTCGCTGAAGCGCGCGGTGAATCGCACCGAGCCGGCGGGTGCGGGGCTGGGGTCGGCCCGTTGAATCGAAACCACCGATGGCGGCTTCTGGTCCCCCCACAGCACGGCGTTGATATACAGGCGCTGCACATAACTGTTGGACAAGGTGGACGCGCCGGCCGTGTTGCCGGTGTGGTGAAACGCCACGACCCGCCCCGCGCCGAATTCCCGCACCGCCACCGCATGGCTGCCCCAGTTGTCGGTCATCAGTGGAAGCGCCGGCCAAGGATCAAAGGACTGTATCAAGCCTTCCTTGCGGCCACTGCGAAACACGAATGAATCCGGCAGATTGCTCAGTATGGGGTGAGCCTCCTGGTCAGGAATTTTCGACACCGTAATGTCGGTGACGCCCCAGCCGCGCACCCGGTCAATCAGGGTCAGGTCCCACATCGCGGTGGACAGGCCCCCGAATTGCGGCGGAATCGCCATCTGCGCCGCATTGTTCTCAGACCCCACATAAGCGCCGCCTTCATCGCGCACATACTGAAGCAACCGGGTCACTGCGGAAACAGGCAGGATATAGGAGTTCGGACCGCCGCCGTTCAGATGCACCACCGCGTCGAAATCGTTCGGCATGGGGTTGAATCCCGTCCAGCGGCCCTGCGTTTTGGCGCTGTAGGTCACCGAAATCCCCGCGTTCTCCATCGCACGGACCAGCGCCTTGGTATTGGCGTTCAACAAGTCCGGGGCTGGCGTCCCCTCGTCGTCATCCCAGAGCAACAGCACATTCGGGCCGGCAAAGGCAGCCTTTGCCACACACACAATCAACATCAGCAGCAATGGAATATACCGGCCTGGTCCGGCAAGCGGTATCATCGGGAGAATTCGCAACGGCATCATTCGACATATCCCAAAGCGCGCAATTGCTCGAAACGGGCATTGACATCTTCCTCGGATGGCGCTTCGGGGATTTCTTCCCCTTCTTCGATACGGATAAGCCGGAATCCGTTCATGACGGCCCAGTGGTTGTCGCTGCCTGGCTTCAGCGTGATTTCGAAAATGCCGTCATCGGTTTCATAGGCGCCGGCATCCACAAAGAGATATGCCTGGTGGCCGACAGAGCAGTCGTCTTTCCTGACAAGTGAAAAGTCCTCTTCGCCGCGCAGACGCACAGCAAAGGCGGAAGCGGGATGATCGAGGTAATTGCTCATGCAGAACATTCTGATTTGGACGCGATAGCGGCTGGCGGGCACTTCATAGCGGAAAGTCAGCGGCGGCGGGGTCTCCAGCCAAGCGCGGGTCCATAAGCGCCGCCAATCGGTGTCATACGCCCATTTGTCATCGCGAAGGTATTTGTTGAAATCGGCGTTCCGATGAATCACAAGCGCTTCCTGCGGGAATGCATTGGTGGCGATGGTGTCATGAATAGACAAGACAACGACCCGTTCCGGGAGCGCCCGATAGGCCTCCCATTTCGGCAGGATCTCACGTTCGAGATATCCTTTCAGCGTTGCGACTGCGTCGGGATATTCCTCTATGACATTGGGACGATTGGGAAATGCGTCGGGCATGGGCCACAAGTATTCGCGCTCATTGTACATGTCCCACTCGTATTTGAAATCCTTGCTCCGGAGAATCAGGCCGGGTTTGCCGTCATAGCCGCCCGCCACATATTTTGATAAGGCATACTGCCGGCCTTCAGGCTTTCCTTCCTCGCGCAACAGCGGCAGGATGCCCCTGCCGTCAAAGGCGGCGTTCGTTTCCAGGCGTAGGAGTTCCACCAGTGTGGGCACAATATCCACGTTTTCCGTAATGTCGTTGACCACCCTGCCCGGGGGTACGCCCGGCCCGGCCAGGATAAAGGGCACCTGCATCAGCAGGTCGTAACTGGCGGGGACATGCCCCCATCGCATACCGTCTTCGCCCAGAAGGTCTCCATGGTCCGACCCGATGACGATGACGGAACCATCGAGCAAGCCCAGTGTTTCAAGTTTCCAGAACAACAGGCCCAACTGATGATCGCTGTAGAGAATGCTGCCGTCATACAGCCCCTGCAGATGCCGTTGCTCCTCCGGCGAGAAGCGGCACTCATACTTTGACACCGGCGTGCCGTTCTGGATTTGTTCCGAGGTGAACTCCGGGTCAATCCACAAATCATAGGGGGCGTCCAGAATATGCGGGAAATGGGTGTCAAGGATATGGATATAAAGGAAAAAAGGCTGTCGGGGCGCATTCGCCAGCCATTGAAATATGCGCCGGTTCAGTGTGGCGAAACTCGCATAATATGCGCGATCGCGATCGTCCGGGCGCTCGAAAATCGCCTCGTCAAACGCCTGCCAGAGGCGGCTGCGCGGCGTGAACCAGGGGTGCGAGGTAATCATGGCGGTGTGATAGCCGTTCGCGCGGAATATCTCCGGGGCAAGCAACTCCTCCGGCGGACGTTTCCGCTCCACCTCGGTGCCTTCCACCGGTTCATGCACCATCACGGGGAAATAGCGGCCGGTCATGTACGACGGCACGGAGACGGTCGTCCACAAACCCTGCGTGAAATGATGCGCCGCGCGCACGCCCCGCGCCGCCAGCGCATCCATGTTCGGCGAGGTGCGCCGATCATACCCGTGGCACGAGAGGCTGTCCGCGCGGAGCGCATCCATCACAATCCAAATGACATTCGGTTGTTTGTTCCCGGTTTCCTGCGCCGCCTGCGCCCGGGCCGCAAGGTCCCCACAAGCCAATACAAAGACGATCCCCGCCAACATGAACCGTCGCATCCGGAAAACTCCTTCCCACCCAATGACATACATCTACGAAACACTCGTGAAACGTCACGCTTCAACGCTCCTTATACAATAATTCACCACGGATTTCATGCTTTCGCCGACCTTGCGGAGCAGGAAAGCGCCAGAGGAGCGGCGTCTCCGCAACAGAAAGAAAAAACTGGCGCGCCTGGTGCGACTCGAACGCACTACCTACGGCTTAGAAGGCCGTTGCTCTATCCGGATGAGCTACAGGCGCGCAGGCCGTTGTTCACGACACATGATCATGCAGTGCGGCCATGTTCATGAGACATTATCCCATATTCCACGTGAACCTGTCTATTGGCGCTTACGGCGTCGGTGGTAATTTGCCAAGGTTCGTAGTAAAATCAACTGGTGATGCGCAAGAATGGATTTTTCCCATGGTAGATGTTTTCACACCAAGCAAGCGCAGCTGGATAATGGCACAGGTGCGCGATGGCAATACGAAACCCGAGTTGATTGTGCGCAAGATGATCCACGGGATGGGGTATCGTTTTCGGTTGCATGCAAGAGAACTGCCCGGCGTCCCTGATATTGTCCTTCCGCGGTTACGCAAAATAGTTTTTGTTCATGGCTGTTTCTGGCACGGTCACCATTGTCCTTCTGGACTGAAAACGCCGAAAACAAACGCTGTATACTGGAAAACGAAACTGGCGAGGAATGCAGAGAGAGACGCGCGAGCGCTTTATGAACTGAAGAAAATGGGATGGAATACGCTTGTTGTTTGGGAATGTCAAACCAGGCGCACCGGAAGACTTAAGCGGCGATTGCGGCGATTTCTGGAGAAATAGGATGCCCTCAGAAAATAAAATTGAGTACTACGAATTCTTCGCAGGCGGAGGCATGGCGCGGCTGGGTTTGGGAAATCGTTGGCGATGCATTTTGTCGAACGACATCTGCCCTAAAAAAGCAATGACCTACAGAAAGAACTTCGCGCCCGCTCACGAATTGATTTGCACTGATGTTGCCAACATCGGCGTTGACCAACTGCCAGGATCGCCTACGCTTGCCTGGGCGTCATTCCCTTGTCAGGATCTTTCTTTGGCCGGGGAACGCCGAGGTCTGAATGGCCGGAGAAGCGGGTCGTTCTGGGCGTTCTGGAACCTTGTCAAGACAATGTCAGAGGGAGGCAGGACTATCCCCATCATAGTTCTGGAAAACGTGGTGGGAACGCTGACGTCGAATGGCGGATCGGATTTTTCTCTGTTGCTCCAGGCCTGTCAAGACTTGGGATATGAATACGGCGCTATGGTTATAGACGCCATTCATTTCCTCCCGCAGTCGCGACCTCGATTGTTTATTGTCGCCACACAATTGGACAAAGGGCTTTGCGCCCCTTTTGTATCGTGTGCGCCGGTTGAGCCTTGGCATCCCCGCAGCGTCCTTCAAGCGTTTGGCAATTTGCCGCCAACAGTGCGTTCACAATGGCTATGGTGGCATTTGCCGCCCCCGAGTCAACAAAGAAAGAAACTCGATGAACTCATTGACGAAGTTCCTGATGGGGTATCTTGGGATCCGCCGGAAAAGACCAAAGCGCTGCTTAAAATGATGTCTCCCGCAAACCTTTCCAAGGTTGAAGCGGCAAAATTGCTACACAAGCGCGTGATTGGCACAGTATATAAAAGGACGCGCAAGAATGAAGAAGGGAAAAGTGTGCAGCGCGCCGAAGTGCGATTTGATCAGATAAGCGGCTGTCTTCGAACTCCCGGCGGCGGATCGAGTCGTCAGACCATTCTGGTCGTTGAGGGCGAATCGGTTCGATCCAGGTTATTGTCTCCTCGTGAAGCTGCGAGATTAATGGGCGTTCCGGAAGGTTATTGGCTGTCGAAAAACTACAACGAAGCGTACCATCTAATTGGGGATGGCTTGGCAGTTCCCGTTGTTTCGTGGCTTGAGAAGCATTTGCTTTATCCTTTGGCGGATCTGTCGCACAAAGCGGTGAAAGTGGCGTGAATGAAATCATATGACAGGCCGATTATTCGTTGTGAATTGTTTCCGGAAACACGAAAAAAGATACGCGACTATGCGAAGGCGCTTCAAGGCGCAGCACATAGCATAGGAAGTCACGGCCTTTCCGAAAAAGAGTTCCAAGACTCCGGTATTTTCAGGAGCGCCATCGAACACCTCCGGGGAGTTCAGGCCGCCAGCACATCAATAAAGCGCGCTTTTGTTGATAGCGTGCTGAAGCACATGGAGAATGTTGGCGCAATCAGCCGATGGGAGTTCACTGGGGCGGGCGAACGGCACGACTATCAAGTTGAACTTTCCGACGGAAAGGTGGCCATCATTGAGACCAAGGGTTGTCTTGACGGCAATAATACAAATATTTTTGAACGACCACCTCAAGCGGATGAATTCATTATCTGGTCGCTTTGCCAGAATCCCGGCGCGGATCCCAGAAAAAACGCGTGGTCCGGAATTCACGTTCGACTTGGCGCTGAGATCATTCACAGAAAGCAGAAGGTGGATGGATTGGTGATCTGGGATATGTTGTGTGGAACCGCAGGCAGGCCTTGTCCCAAATTTCTGGCTGATTCCGAGCGGGCTACTGTGTTGTTCGACAGAAAACTTCCGCCTCCCTGTTTTTATCTGTTTCCAAGAAGCATTCCAGACCCACGAAATAATCCACATCCAAAACCATGGAGACTTGAGGAAGTTGGTTTTCTTCATGCATTGCACAAGACATTTCAAGGGAACGAGGATGACGTTGTCGAAATAGTTATTGAGTGCAAGATGGAAGAAGCCGAGACGCAACGCCGAACGCGATTTGTGAGAAACAACGTCGAAATTATCTGCTCCGGATGGACATCCATCCTTCGTGCGACCCGCTGAAATCCTACGATATTCGTGGGTGTGCCTCTGTCAACCTTACATTAGCGATGGGCCTTGTTAACCCGCTTCCCATAGGTGCGCGATGAGGGGGTCGTATTTGCCGAGGTGCATGTTGAGGATGGTGAAAAATCGGCGGCGGCTCCAGATGGGACCGCGGGTGATGGTGCGTAGGTGCGCATAGTATGCTGCGATTTTTTCGTCCTCTATGTGGATTTCCCCTGAAAGCACCGATTCCAGGTATCCGTGCGGCAGGTTGCGCCGGAAGTGGCCGATGATCCAGCGGTTGTGATCGGGGATGGGCAAACGCGCCAGGAGGGGTTCGCATATGCCCACGATATCCACAAAATGGGCCTTCGGCCCGGCATGATAAGGGCCGACGCCCGCCGCGATGGTGGTTTGCACAGCGGGTGCGCCAGACGCGCGGATGCGGTGGCCCGCTGTCTCGCGTCCGCGAAATACCGCCACTGAAACGCAATCCTGATCGTTGCAGGCGCTGAACAGGCCCAGCGCCGGATACGAAAACAATCGTTCACTTCGAATTTGAATTCCCTCAAGGAACATTTCTGGTGTCGCATCGCACCCGAAGCGCGGACCGCTCAGAACTGGCGGATGGGTCGCGATCACGCCCATGGCGCATGCGCCGATCATGGCGGGGAGCCAGTAGCGGCGATCGGTCCACCGGGGCGCGCGGATTATCAATGCCACGGCCAGAAGGAACGGTGTGGTGAGAAATCGCCCTGACATGAAATCGCCGCCGATGCGCACGACATAGGCCAGGTACAGCAGGATGCCGAAGGCGATGCCCAGGGACTTCCGGTCACGCACCGAAAAGGCATAGGCAATGGCGGCGGCGCAAGTCGCCGGTGTTAGAGGATCATGGCGGAGCGAATGGGCGAGATAGCGCAGTCCCTGCGCCATCAAAGACATTGCCGGAACGCCCGCGCCGAGTTTCGCGTAGGCCGTGTTTGGAAAAAAGAATCCATAGTAAACAATGCTGAACGCCTCCCAGGCGATCAGCGGAAGCAGTCCAAGCGCGCCCCAGGCGGCCATGCGCCAAGACCGCGCCGCCACAAATTCCGCGAACAGCATCGGCAAATAGAGGAGGATGAGGTCATGTCGGTTGACGGCGCTCAGGGACGCAATGCACACCAGCAGCGCGAAGCGCCTGGGCGTGGCCGTTTCGCGAAAATAGACCATGAGAAAAAGGACAGCCAACAAATGGCTGAGCGGATTTTCCAGGCCGGAAGTCGAAAACTCCACAAAGGCCGTGGAGAAGATACACAGCAATAGACCCAATATGACGCCCTGATGACTCTTGGCGATACGAAAGGCCAAGAGCGCCACCGTCGCCATGCTGATCGCGGCGGAAAACAGGAGCGTGCTGTAAAATACCTCCCCCGCCAACGCTTGCACGGGGATGAACACCAGCATCCAGAGCGGATGCGTATAGGTCTGCACACGTTCTGCGGTATTCCACCGCAGGCCATGCCCATTCAGGAAATTATCTATCGTCCGATATGTGATAAAGGCGTCGTCACACAGCCATGCCGTGCGCAGCACTACGATAAGAAACGCGGCCAGGAGAACACCCAAGAAGACTTTGAACAGCATTCTGTTCTTTTCGTCTGAAAGAATCATGCGGACATGGTAAGCATCCTGTGCGGTGGTCGCAAATCATCCGAACATCATTGGCGTTCGGTTATGAAAGATCTCAGTGTGTTTATGCCTGACGCGGCATAGCGGCAACCACATCTATTGGGCTGCATCCCGCAAAAACAACGTCGTCATTCCCGCGCCAAGCGGGAATCCAGCGATCGCGCAACGCACGCCCTTGCTCTTCTCTGGACCCCCGCTTTCGCGGGGGTGACGGGCCTTTGCTCCAAAGAGCCGTTGCACCACACACGTCAAGACGACAACCTGCATCAAGCATCTACGTAAAGCGCGCAAAAGTCGCGATCAAAGAGTTTAATAGTTTCAAGCAACTCGAAAGATGGACAAATGATCCGAACATGAAGACCGAAAGGTCTGACGGGTCTATTGACTTGAACGGATTCTATAGAGCAGATTACCAGGCATAGTGTTTTTGTTCTAGACCATGTTGCACCACGCGGGAATGTGCGGATAGGATGCGTGCCATAACATGGGAGAGGGCTGGAGCAAGCATTGCGCAGCAGAAGCGCTGCAATTCCAGAAGGTTGTTTCCACAGCGGGGAAGATATGCGGGTCGAAGAGGTGTTTGAAAGGTTTTTCGGCAATGGGACGCCGCCCATCAATGGCGGCACATACGGGGATGGCGCGTTTGGCCGGTGGATTGCTGATGGGGAGGGGGATCCCGCTTATCTTTACGAGGGAAACGACCCGAACGCGGATCACTGGCACATGCTGGGCAATGATCGTATTGTGGCCACTGCGCACAGCAGCGGCCATGTGCAACTCTACGATTGGACGCGCGGCGGCAAGGTGGTCAACTGGCACGCCCCGCGTCGCGGGGCGTATGCAGGCGGCTTCAAGTTTGTGCAGACCGGCGCGGATGCGTGGTGCACCCATTGGTCGCGGCTGCCGCAGGACGCGGGCCAGCGGCGCGTCTTCGGCATGGGGTATTTCGAGAAGGAATCACGGCACGCCGACCTTGAGGTGCTTGAGCGCATCGAAACGCCCGCCGGCGATGATCCCGTGTTGCTTTCCACGACGGTAGTGCGAAATTATGCCGCGGCGACGCGGGAGATTGTCCTGGTGGAGTATTGGGGGGCGCGGCTGCACCAGTTGACACCTGCGCCGGTGATGACCCACGGCTTGCATCGCTTCTGGGAATGGCGGCGCGACCGGCTCAATCGGCGTTTCCGGGTGCACACCGAGTGGGACGCGGCACTGGGCGCCATTCGTGTCCTACACCGGCACGCATGCCGGCGCGGCACACGTCCCCCCGCGTATCCGACATTGTATGACCAGCATCCCAAACAAGTTTTTCTCGCGGCGTTGGACCCGCTTCCCGGCGGTTTCAAGGGATATATTGCAGACCCTGCCCGTTTTTTCGGCGATAATGGTCATGCGCCTGCGTCCGCCCTGGACGGCGCGGCGGACGGCGCGCTGTTATCCCCACAACGTGCGCATTGGTGCGGCGCGATCCTCGCGTTTCGCCGGGTATTCCAACTCGCTCCGGGGGAAGAAATACGGTTCCGTTATTTATACGGCTATGCAGACGGGGAAAACATCCCTGATATTGTCGAGCGACATCGCCAGCCAAAAGAGACGCCGCCACAACCCACACTGGAACTGCACACGCCGGAAGATATGTGGCTGACACGCGAGTTGCGCTGGCATGCCTATTATCTGCAAGCGGGGGCGTTGTATTCCGATTTTTTCCAGGCGCACTTCGTGGATCAAGGCAGCGCCTATGGATACCTTCAGGGCGCATCGGGTGCGCCGCGCGATTTCTGTTTGTTCGCATTGCCGCTTGTCTATCTGCGGCCCGACCTCGCAAAGGACATCCTGCGGATGCTGATGCGGGCGCAGCACAGGAGAACAGGGGCGTTCCCCTATGCCTTCATCGGGCATGGCAAGACCACCGGCGCGGTGGTCCACAGCCGCAGCAGCGATCTTGATCTCTTTTTTTTCTGGGCGCTGGCCGAGTATCTCGGCGCGACGCGGGATTTGGCATTTCTTGACGAAATGCTTGCCTACTATCCGCCCAATGCAGGGCGGAGTGACACCGTGCTGGAGCATGTTCATGCATCGTTCCGGCATCTCGTCAATCATGTGGGATTGGGGCCGCACGGACTCATCCGATGCGGCACGGGCGACTGGAATGATCTGCTCATCGGTCTTTCCCATTTCTCGCCGTGGATGGTCTTCCGGGGCGAATCGGCGTTGAACGCGGGACTGGCCACGCTGGCCCTGCCCGCCCTGGCCGACGCAATCGAAGCGAAAGATGTCAACTTCGCGGCGGCGTTGCGCGCATTTGCTGAAGGGCAGGCGCGCGCGCTACGCAGTCTGTGGACCGGGCAATGGGTCGCGCGCGGCTACCGGGGGCGCGGTGACGCAATGCTGGGAAGCGACAATCTCTTTTTGGATGCGCAAGCCTTCAGCGTACTGGGCGGGGTATGGCGCGCCAAGGAAGCGCATACGTTGTTTGAGACGGTACAACGCTTGTGTGTGGCGCCGGAGGCGGCGGGCGCAAGATGTCTGTGGCCGCCGTTCAAAGGGCCGATGCTGGAACCGGGGTCCGACACCAACGGCGGCACATGGGCGGCCGTGGACGCCTGGACGGCATGGGCATGGGCGACGGTGCAGCCGGAAGCGGCCTGGCAATTTTTTCTGCGGACGACTTTGGCGGCGCATGCCGAAGCATATCCGGATATCTGGTACGGCATCTGGTCCGGGCCGGACAGTTACAACGCTTCGTATCACCCGCGCCCGGGTGAAACCTTCGATGCCGGCGTCACGCCGATGACGCTGTTTCCCGTGATGAACATGAACCGGCATGCCGGTCCGTTGCTCGACGCCATCAAACTGGCGGGAATCCATCTGCGTGGCGGGCGCATTGTCATTGACCCGCTGACGCCCTTCGATTCGTTCTCGCTGCGGCTCCCGCTCATCGGCGCGGCGTATCTTCCCGGCAGGCATCGCGGATATTACGCTCCGATAGTGTCCGGCATGTTTTCCTTTTCGGTGCGCCCGCCCGCCGGGCTGGACGCAACGACGGCGCGCCTGGAAGTGAACGGCCGCGAAGCGGCGTTTGAACCCGATGACAACGGCTTGTTGCGCTTCCAAGCATTCGGGGAACCAGGAAAACGGGTCTGCTGGGAAATTACGGCACAGGTAACATTTCAGCCGGATGGCACAAACCATCCGGTCATGCCATTTTGCTTTCTACATCCCCCGGCGCTTCGCGCCAAAAAGGAGCGG
>CAZLII010000043.1:0-12984 GCA_964559065.1 uncultured Nitrospirales bacterium
CCGCGGAACTCCATCAGCCCCCCACCCCGGTGTATCAGGTCGAAAGTTGGACGCGCTTCACCCTCATCGAACCCCATTATCTGGATTTCACTTTCCGCTGCGTGCCGCACCGCGATGACCTCGCGGGAAACGTCCTGGGGGTGTTCTGGGCGTCCTATATCAACGCGCCCGCCGACAAGAGCATCTATTTCCTGCATGAAGGTTCCAGCCTCGATGCGCCGGAATGGGTGCAGTACTGCACCCTGCAGCATGGTCGCGACAGCACCGTGCGCCACCAGGACGACCACGTCGAAATCAATTTCGAGGGCGGGCGCGGCGCGTTGTTCAACAACATCGCGCCGTTGCGTTACGCCGAACCCTTCTTCTATGGGCGTGTCGAAGACCATGTTCTGATCTTCATCTTCACGCCCGGACCGTGCATCCGCTTCTCGCACTCGCCCAGCGGCGGCGGAAAAACCGACGACGGCCAAGCGCACAATCCCGCCTGGGACTTTCAACTCATCGTGCCCGATTACGAAGCCGGGCGCGAATACGGCCTCACCATGCGCCTCGTGTACAAACCCTGGAAAAGCCGCGACGACGTGATCGCCGAAGTCCGAAAGTACCGGGAACTGTAGGGACGTATTCATACAGGCAATAACATTCGTGATCGGTTAAGCAAGTTCACAGGGTGGTCATGCGCAATGTTTACAGACAATTCGATGGTTATCGAATTGGTTAAAACTACTGGGTGCTAACAGACTAAGATCCTTCGTAACTGTTTAGCCGATTGGCGTGAGCGCCTTTCCGACGCTCGGGCACATGCTTGACCGTAGGTCTTTTCGCCCGTTCCGTCATTCCCGCGAAGGCGGGAATCCAGCACGAAAGGCTTGTAAACACTGGCCCTTTCTGGATTCCCGCCTTCGCGGGAATGACGGGAAGTGAAGGTCGGTTCACCATGCGTTCCTTGCCGGATACCTCACCCAAAACGCCTTGCGCCAGACGGCTAAACAGTTACGATCCTTCTTAATTGAACATGACCGCTGTCGTATCGCTACGGTCCTTCCTCCGTCAGACCCTGAACCGCTTTATTCACATCCCGAAAAAAATGACCACAAGCCGAACGACTTGATATCCTGTGCCCATGCCGTACCGACTGATCAATCCCATCCCGCTGCCGCTCGAAGAAATGGCCCCGCCGCCAGACCTCTTCACCCATCCCAGCAGGTTGCATGGACAAGCGCACACCGCCCGCGTCATCATCCACGCCCTCGCGCTTGTCGAAGCGCTCGGACTGCCCGAACTTGCCGCCCCCGCGTGGGCCGCCGCATACATCCACGACATCGGCCGCAGGCACGACGGACGCTGCGCCAATCACGGCCGCTACGCGCTGGAAAAAGTGGAAACGTTTCCCCACGTAAAAGCCCTGCTCGCCCGCGGCGGCGTCCGACAACACCACTGGGAAATCATCGCCACAATGGTCGAAAACCACTGCCGCAACGAACTCCCCGACGACCATCCCCATCGGACCCCCACCGCCATCCTCAAAGACGCCGACGGACTCGACCGCGTCCGCCTCCGCGACCTCAACCCCCGATTCCTCCGTTTCCCCCAATCCCGCGCCCTCATCCCCTTCGCCCAAGCCCTCTACACCCACACCAACAACACACTTCCCCCCGGCCCCGACTACCTCCCCCGCCTCTGGCCCATCGCCGAGAATCTCCTCGGAGAAACGTCACCTAAATAACACTTTTCCTTTGCAATGGACAAGGAAATAATACCTGTTATCTGCCCGCTGTATTGATACCAATAAACGCCGAAAAAAGCGCTCATCGCTTGTCACTCACATATGCTGAAGTAGCCGTTCCAAGTATTCTTTGACTTTTCCACGTTGCATCTTATCATGAATAAACTGGTTCCTGTAATTTCTCAGGCAACCATAGCAACTGGTATCGGCTCCGCAGCCACACTTGCCGTTAACGCGCCAACGCGCCATCTCCAAGCATGATTTAAGTGTTTTTTCCGACTCAAGTTGTGCGACCAGACCAGCGCCTCCTGGAACGTCATCGTACAGAACAATTGGCGGTAATTGTTCATTGATAATATGTCCCACCGCGGCGTTCAAGTCCCCAGAGGGAATCTCCAGCACTTCAGCAGCGCCTTCAACCAGCGCATATGCCAATGAAAAGGCCAGCGACGCAAGATCCGCGCCTTTCGGTTGCGTTAAAAATTTCAACTGAATGACATCTGTGTTAAACTCGTGACCTAAAGAGACATGCTCCAAGGTTCCCTCGCATCTCTGACCCTGAGGATTACTATGCGGCGGACGTTGCCGCTCTTGAAATCCCGCCCCGCATGCGCCACAGATATAGAAACCCTTTCCAGATCGTCCCTCACATAAGACAACCATTCTTCCAGGGGTTCTCTTTTCCATGGTAATCAGTGGATACTCTCTCGGTATAGAAATGGATTCGGGTTCAGGCCCAATTCGACCTGCAAAATAGGGCCGCGTCGAGAATATCCGCATAGGCCGCGCCTTCGGCTCGGCGGGTCTGTCCTTCTTTGTTACAAAGCCAAATTGAGGAATAATATAAGTCTTGATGTTACTTGAATGATCATCACAACCACAAGGAAGTGGTTGGATGCTTGCTCCCGGCTGCCAATCAACAAACGCATTGTGCTTATGACATCTCACATAGTGTCTTTTTGGCCATTCCCTTTCCGCCACTTTCTTGAGAGCGTATGATTTCCATTCCTTCTTATTCGCCACCAAGACGCTTGAGGGGGCAAATTCTGCGATTGCGATCTTCAGATCTCGTTGCAGAGCAACGTCACTTGCATCCATGCCTTGTTGTGTTCGTTGTAATTCCAACTCAACGACATCCACGGGGAATCCATATTTTGGAATTACCGCTTTTCGCGACAGGAATGAAAGAACGTCTTCCTTTTCAATGGTTTCTGCGCGTCCTTTCGCCCATTTTGCCATATCATAGTTTCTGCCGGCACTGGACTCCTCTTCCAGATGTCTCGCCGCTCCATAGTCACTTGATATTTCCGTTTCCGCAATCGCAAACCGACTATCTTTTCCGGCAATTCTTTCAAGCCATGATCCATCATTGAAACCCATTTTTTTTCGCATGTCCACAGGCAAGATGTCTCGTATGGCATTCTCAATGCTTGAGCGATTGGCATCCAGGAAAGACCTGACGTCGCGAAGGCCGCAAGGAGCATGACAGTTAATGAAAAGTTCTTTTACTGTCTTAAACCGATGTGGGTTTTTTCGGAAGAAAAACGATAGTGCTACAGCGGTGAGATGACGAGTTATGATCTTTTCGTTGCAAACAGCAAGCACAGGGGCCTTCGCCTTTCCCAGCAACATGCGTTGCGGCTCAGCATAGTGATACAGATCGTGTGGACTGCGTTTGCAATACGTGATTGCGTATCCCGGTTGCGCAGTACGCCGACCGGCGCGTCCTACGCGTTGGGCATAGTTGAATGCTTCCGGCGGAACATTGCGCAGAAAGATGGTGTCCAAATCGCCGAGATCAACCCCAAGTTCAAATGTCGTTGAACAACTCAGAACATGGATCTTGCCGTCGCGGAAGTCCCGCTGGAACTCACGCGCCTTTTCGCTATCAAGTTGCGCCGTATGTTCTTCAACCCGCATGGGGCCAGGAAGTTTTGCTTGATACAGCATTCTGTAGTGATTAGGCTCAAGTTTAGATTGCGGCATCGTGTTAACTGTTCCAGGGCAGCCTTTCCGCATGCAAACAGCCAGTATGGAAACCGGTTGAATACGTCCACATGTGTCGCAGCGGTAAATGATGTCACCGTCGTCGATAAATCTGGCCCTCCACCAGTCCGGATTTAAACGGCGGGTATCGTTCACACGGCGAAGCAGGGGAAATTGAGGATAGGCGTGATCGTGATCCTGAATAGATTGCCATATTGCTCTTGCGGCAGATACTGATTCTGTCATCAAGTCCGTCGAAACGATGTCAGGATTCTTGCGCTGCAGCACCTTGGAGAGATAATATATACGCATTCCTCGATTTCCATCCCAACTACGGATGTTGTGCTGGCCAGCAGGAGGCCCAATACGGAAACCTATCTGCGCTGCGTTCAAAGCAAGGTTATCCCAGTGCAAAGAAATTTCTTCCGGGAGGCTCAATTCGACGGCACGGTCCTTGCGCATCGAATTCAGCAGGACGAGAATCAAGTCAAGAATTTCCTCATCGGATAGATTCCATGGTGGGGATTTCAGGTATTCCGGTACGGAGAAAGACTTCGGCCATTGTATGACCCAGCGCACCAACCCCACGCCTTCAAGCGAAATCCGGGGAGTGTCTGTAAGAAACTCGCGATATGTGGTTTTCCATGCGTCTTTAAGTGAATGCAAATCAGTGTCATTTGGCCGACTCATACCGCGCTCGCGAAAACCATCGCGGACAGCATCGGTTACATCCTTGAGAGATGCCCATTTTGAGATATTAGAGGCGCGATTGATAGCATCCGCTAGGACGTTGCGTCTAAGAATGTCCCCGTAAGAATGTTCAAGGTACCATGCAAAGAACGCCGCCTCTTGCCGTCCATCAGCAAAGGCAAGCACTTTCTTTTTCTTTTCCGGGAGTTGCTGATAGAGCGTTGTGGCAATGACGGAATGCGGCCCATCCGTTCCATAAATAACCTCTCGAACAGGGTCCTGACCGGAATAGCCGCAGACGGCGCATTTCCGAATCGTGTCTTCCCGATGCTCTGAGGCTGGTTGTTTAATAACTCGGATAAAGGAATCGTGTTTACAGCGCAAGTCTTCACAATCCCGGCATATTGCGCCGCATTGGACACAAAGCCTAAAAATGTTTTCGTGTGGTGCCGTATCCTCATCGTCCTGTTCTGAAACTGCATCTTCAGGCAGGAAATAGGATGTTCCAAAATCGTCTCGCCCGGGGTCACGCACCGCTTCCCGCAGCATATTGTTGTCTTTTTTCCCAACGATGTAGTGCTGGCCGCATTCACGACAAAGCGCAATTTCAAAGACCACTGGCGCACCGTCTGCCTGACGATCGAGATAGATTTTCTTCTTCGGCTGAAATGCAAGAAATGCGCCTTCTAATGATCGCAAAAATAAATGATAACGAGCCGAAAACAATGGCGCACCAGATTCTGGCGCTCTGGCCTTTACCAAAAGCATGGTCAAGTTGGCCAAGGCATCAAGTCGCGTCGGCTTCTCTGCATCGGAGAAAATTTTCTCAGCGAGGTCCTCCAGTCTTACCGCATTTCCGGTAACAAAATTCCGCAACTCGGCAGAACGTTTGTCCCTTTGCAATATGGAACCTATGATGTGGGTCTTATCCGAAAGCCCATTATGCGGCACCCGCAATTTTTCAGCGAGCGCAAGAAGACTGTCTGCCGCTTCATTTTCGGTATTGAGACAGTCCCGCATTTTTCGATATTGCTCCGGACCAAGACTGAACTGTGATATGTTCGGTATATTCTCAGTCTCGCCCAGAATGACGTTTTCTGCGGAAAAAGGCTCACCGAAGAGACTTGAAGCAAACTCCGCAACAGATTGTTTGTCTTCCTCGCCCCCCATAAGCGTCGCGCTGGTGGCGATACACCGAAGCGGACCTGAGCTCCCGCCTTCTCGCAAACGCTGTTTCAGCCGGCGCAACAGCATCGCCATCTCAATTCCTTTGGTCCCGCGATACTGATGCGCCTCATCCAGAACGATGAAAGACCACCACATGGCATTTCCATTATCGAAAAGTGGGCTGTCATCCGGGCGCAGCAGAAGATACTCCAACATCGAGTAGTTGGTGAGCAAAATATGCGGCGGTGCGTCACGCATCTCCGCGCGAAATACCAGTTCGCCGGGAAGTCGGTTTTCTATATGCGCCTGTGCCCGGCGGCGGGTATCGCCTTTATCTTCCGGCGTTTCTCCAGTATACTGCCCAAATGTGAAACCAAAAGGTGATTTACCCTCTTCAAGTCGGCGGCATATGGTCCCCAAGCGGTCGCGTTGATCGTTTGCCAAAGCGTTCATAGGATATAAGATCAACGCCCGCACCCCTGAGCATAATTTTTCTTCCACAAACTCTTTGTAAAGTGACAGAATAATTGGATACAGAAAACATTCCGTTTTCCCACTTCCAGTCCCAGTGGCAACAATTACATTCTTGCCGCCAGCAACATGAGTAAGCGCTTCCTCTTGGTGCCGGTAGAGCGGCCTGTCGCCCTCCAGCGGACGGAGAACCTCAGCGTCCGGTTTTTCACCCAACGACCTTTCAAAAGCCTCCGCAAATGTTGCACCTGTTTTGAAAACAGGGGTCGCTTCAAGGTATGGGCCTTTACTTAACGCGCCGGAAGCAAGCGCTTCCTTGAACGATGCCCGCAACTCAGGAGCCTTGAAGAAAAAGGTTGTCTCTAGGTACCGGCGATATCGCATTTCTATTTCTTTGCTTAATTCTGCCGGATTCATTTTTTCATTTCCCTATTGAAGTGGAAGAACTACGTTCTTATGTTCTTGCCGGTAGTGCATTAGAATTTCTTCAGAATTCTCACATTCTTTATCACACATTTTGCACTTATATAGTTCCGGCAAATCGTGAATAACGTGTCGCCTAATCGTTTCTTGATCTGCGATCATGTCCCATCCTATGTCAATGACTCCGTCCGGTCTTCGGTGGTCTGAATGTTCATTTGCAATATGCTGACATATTATGGTCTGAGCTCCCAGTGGATCATCATTCTTTATATATTTGTCGCAAAATGGACACTTATAAATTGCTCTTGGAAAATTGCGATCAGGAAATCTCTGTCTAAGTTCTTCATACGTTAATGGACGCATTATTGCATCTTGATGAGTCTGATCAATATGATCTAATCCTATTGTGTAACTATTGAATGTTTGTTGACAGAACTTACATTTACAATATATTGCCAGTAGTCCTATTATTGAATTTTGATCCTCGTGAAACACAAAAAAATTGTGTCTGCCAATTTGTTCAAGCACGGATGCACCACCGAAATTACGAAGAGGCAATTGCAAGATATTCTTATCAGATGGGATCCTGCATTCACGAGAGGACGATGCATCAAAACCAAAGCGAAGAACACGGGTCCATTGTGGTTTTGGAATTTGCAGCCAAACAGTTTTGGTTGATATAGCGAAAAAGTACTCCCTTTTCAATTCAAGCGGCTTATCCGTCCAATCTGCGGGCACGGCTGATTCTTCGCCCAGCGCCCACCAGATGCGCGGGATAAGTATCTCTATTTCAATCTCTTTTCCCCCATCTTGTTTCATAAGCAATTGCGCCAGGCACGATTGCGAATGTGGAGGGATACGCAGTTTTGTTCCGTCGTATGTAGGTTCGGCCGTGACGCCGATATCAGAAGAACTCTTCTCAACCGTAAGCTGACATTGCTCATTGTGTTTTAAAAGTACTGATACTTCCCTGTGGCCGTTGGAAGGCGGCAAAGGTGGATAATCAGGCTTTTCTATATGCTGCAGACCGGCAATGTATCGAAAATCACAACTATCAATCAGTTCATCATTTTGATCATAGAATCGCAGAAAAAACCATCCCGATAGGGTGTTCTTGATTTTTTCCCGCAAAGGCTGGTTATCCTCATTCGGACGGGGCCTGAAAATTTCGCGCCAGCGGCCTTGCCCCGGACCTTCCTCTCCGCAGAGGATTGTCTTGACGGTTTTCTCAAGTCCGTCCTCAATACAAACCGTCGGTGGTTCCTGTGAAAAGAGCGGCCCTAGGCGTTCACTGTCATCCTGTATCTGGTGTCCGATGAGCCGAAAGACTGGCGCCGTCTTTTGCGGCACAATATGACCAAGAAAAGCAATCTGATAATCATTATAATAAGAGTCCAAAAAGAAAAAATGTGCCTTGTAGCCAAGTAATTTAACTCCTTCGGGTCGTATGGGTGGCGGACCCGCTTTTTCTTCATCGCGCATCCACGAGTCTGGTGCGATAACGAGATAGGTGCCCGCAGAAACACGTTTTACTCTTTCGCCATGGTCCAACTCCTTTCCTTGCAGTTTGAAGATAAGATAGTCATCGTTTCCAAGATTGATTTCATGGTGCCCGGGGATGCTAATTGCCCCCGTCAATTTTTTCAGTTTCCACAGGTTGTCTATATTGCAGTGTCTTCGTAATTCGTCGTCGTTCTGATGGACACAAGAAACATCCCAACATTTTGGAATTTCTACTCCCACATACCACGTCCAGTCACTTTTCCAGCAGATAATCTTGGGCCGGTCGTCCCTTTGCTTAGTCGCTGGAGAAGTTGAGTCCCCTTCATCTGCCGCAAAGTGCCCGCGACGGCCGCCTGTCTTTTCTGGCGGCAGGGTAGGTGGAGTCCTTTCTCCTTCTGGCCCTCGTCCCGCATTCCGATGAATGTCATGTGTTTTGGCCTTATCGCTCTGTGTTCCCGCAGGTTTTCTGCTTACTTCCCCATGTGCATCTTGGATTTTTTCACCTGACACTGCATCTTTTTGAATGGCCTTTTCATCTTTACCAGAAATTTGCTCTGTACTTTGTGGCTTCTTGACGAGTGTCGAGACATTATCGCGCTTTTGAGATCCCTGAGATTTAACCTTTGAATCTTGTTTGCTGTGATAATACAGGGAAAATATGATAAGTCCCCCAATCACTGTAAGAGATATAAAGATTACAATCCACATGACTCGAATCCCCTATTAGGAACTTCATCTATTGAATTCTGGCGTCCCTGTTTCAGTCTGGCGCTCTCTCCGGGATGAATTCTTAGTGAAGATGACTTTACTCAGTTAACCACCGATTGTCAATCCCTTTGCTATTGGGTCCTGAATAGATGTCCGCAGGCCTTTCTTTGGGTTTAACTTCTGATAAGCGGGCGTCATAAACAATAATTTTTCCACATAACCTTTCCGGAAAATGGAAAGGTTATGTGGTATTTTACGATTGTAAAGAGTCGGTTTTTCGGCGTCTGTGTTTGTGCGCTGGAAGGTATGGCGCGGGACAGTCTGGTAACATTGAATATTGGAAGTGAATGAAGAGGGTCGGGAGTATTTTCAACGCAAAGGCGCAAAGACCCAAAGGCGCAAGGTCTGGAGAACGCCGGATAAGGCGGAGAAAAACTTTGTTTGAGGGAATGCACGAAGAGGAGGATTTCACCTGGCTGATTGATATTTCTGGCGGCGGGATTTTTGGAGTGCGGTGGCTTGCCACCGCTTTGATGCGTCCAGGTTTGCCTGGACGTTCGGGGCGGCAAGCCGCCCTGTTGAAAGCGGCGGCGAGCCGCCGCAGTCCAAAGAACCGCGTTACATTTTTTCTGGAATTGCCGCCAAAGAGGTTTCCGATGTTGTACCTATTTTGGAAGGTCGGAAATCTGAAGGGTGATGTTTTAAACACATTCGGCGCAGCCGAATCAATATGAGGACACGCATCATGAACGAAGCATTGCAGAAGACGTTGTCGCAGTTGAAGTGGGGGGAGGCGCAGGTTTTTCACAATCTGACCCTGTTCCCGTTGCTGGACGGCGATGGGTCGGGGCCGGAGTATCTGATGCTGGGCGAGGCGCTGAAGCAGAAGGCGATCACGGTTGGGGAAACGAGCGAGGGCGGGTCGGTGCCGGAATTGAAGGTGGTGAACGGGGCGGCGGTGGCGGTGCTGCTGCTGGACGGGGAGGAACTCGTTGGCGCGAAACAGAACCGCGTCCTGAACATGAGCATCCTGCTCAAGCCGAAGTCCGAAACAATCATCAACGTGAGTTGCACGGAGCGGGGGCGGTGGTCATACCAGAGCCGGCACTTCAACGATTCGGACGTCGTCATGGAATGGAAGGTCCGGTCCGCCAAACAGCGTTCCGTCTCGGCTTCTCTCAAGCAATCGGGGCTGTATTGTTCGGATCAGGGCGAGGTGTGGGAGCGTATTGACGCCCTGCGTGACGCCGCCGGCGTGGTATCCCCCACCGGTGCCATGCGCGATGTATTTCTCAGCAAGGAAAAGGACATCGAAGAATGCCTGGCGGCGTTCCCCAGGGTCGAGGGGCAGGTTGGGTTTGTCTTCGCGGTGGATGGCGCAGTCGCCGGGATGGACTTTGTGTCCCGCGCCGCCGCTTATGCCCATCTTCACAACAAACTCGTCAAGAGTTACGTGATTGACGCGAAGGTGCGGAAAGACGCTGTCGAACCCGCGTCGCCGGATAGCGTCCGGCGCTTCATCGAGCAGATAACGCAATGCGCCGAGACCGGCTACCCGTCCACGGGCATGGGCGAGGATTTCCGTTACGAACACGATACCGTGTGCGGGTCGGCGCTGGTGTGCGAAGACACATGTGTCCACGCCGCCTTCTTCGCCGTCCCACCGGAAGAAGACAAGTCAATAATGTACGGCTTTCGGCGCCGCCGCGGCTTCCCTATGCGTTGGGATCAGTATTAAAAAGGTTTCAATCGGCACTGTAAATTCGCCGGATTGGCAAATCCGTGTACCGGAAGTAGGGGGTTTCCTTGGCCTTCGTCCGTGCAGTGAATCCACACGCCGGACGAATCGAAATACTTTCCCTCCGGTTCTGGCAGGTAGTTCCGAACTTGGCCCGGCAAGGTCAAGAAAGCGACTACAAACACAAACACAAATATGCCGCAACCGATTATCCCCTTCTTCTTGGCCATTGCTTCCACGTCTGTCTTCTGATAGATATAGCCTCGATTGCTTGTATGTTCCTATTGTGGCGTATTTGCGTAGCGAAAGTCGTCATAGCAGCAATTTTCTTTTTGGTTCTTTTTCTTTTGTGGGCAACGGTGGAAAAATGGAGATGTTCCAAGCATGGCTCCTACCACATGGTCTTTCCCCACATCGTTGTGGAAAGATAGGACAAGAGGCGGAGAGCGCAGATTGCATGGGCCCTTGTGAAGCCCGCAGTGAAGATGCATCCCGCCTCTTGTCCAAGTGGTTCCCCGTTGAAGACCGGACACTATCGCGGGAGCGAAGCCCGCATGATACAAGCATGGTCAGGGGACCACATAACCTGAGAGGGATTGTATCATGACAACGACGGCAGTGAAATCTCAAGACGAAGGGGTGTACTGGATCGGACTGGACGTGGCCAAAGCGACCTTTGATGCGGCCTTGGTATGCCCCAGGCAGCATTATCCGGCTACGCCGCTGCGCGCGATTCCCACGGAGAAATTTGAACGCTCGAAGCGGGGGGTGGCCGCCTTGTTGCGTTGGATGGGCAAGCAGTTGAAACAGGCGTCTCAACCGCAGGTCCGCTCGGTCATGGAAGCGACGGGAAAATACTCGACGGAACTCGCGCAATGGATAAACGCCCAGTGCTCGATGCTGGCGCCGGCGATTGTGAATCCCCGTTTGACAGCGGAGTTCACCCGCAGTTTGGGGTTGCGCAATAGCACGGATAGATTGTCCGCGCGCGCCCTGGCCTTGTACGGCGCAGAACGCTCGCCCCACCCCCACGTACCCGCCCCTCCCGAATACCTCGAACTTCAGGCGTTGCATCGCTACCGCGATGCTTTGGCTTGCGAGCAGGTTGCGGAAATGAATCGTGCGGAGATCCGCAGCGTCAGCGCCCTGGTGAATAAGCTGCACCGGCGCCGGTGCCGGCACTGGGAACGGAGCATCCACGACGTCGAAGATGAAATGAAGGCTTTGGTGGACAAGCATCCGCTGCTCGCCCGTGACGTCGCCCTGTTGTGTTCCATTTATGGCGTGGCCTTCCTCTCGGCCACGCTTATCCTGGGGGAATTGGGCGATCTCCGGCGCTTCCAACAGGCGCGCCAATTGACCGGCTTTGCCGGACTGAACCCCCGGGTGGTCGAATCCGGTTCTTCCGTCCACAAACGTCCCCGTTTGTCCAAGCAAGGCAATGCCCGTGTCCGCCACGCCCTCTACCTTTGCGCGATGGTCGCGATCCGCGGCGGCAACGATTTCCGGTACACGTACGAGCGTTTCATACAGAAGGGGAAAACCCCCATGGCGGCATTGGGGGCTATTATGCGCAAACTGCTGGTCCTCATGCGCGCCATTCTGATCAGTGGAAAACCCTATGACCCCTTGTGGAAAACCCGTGGGAGAAACCATGAAATCTCTGCGAAAATCGCTTAAAACTCTCTTGACTTTTGAATACATTACCTTGTACGTCGCAGAAAATCCCCGGTGAAAGATGCGTAACGCGTACAACACAAAACACGCTCGCGGGGTGCGCAGTTGCATCACGGTATTTGCAACTGCCAGCCGCTCACGGCGTGTCTTGACTTTTTTCCAGAACAGGGGTAGAGTAGATGGCAGTGAAACGAACTGTGTGTGTTGAAAATGGCGAATAACGCAGTAGGGTCGTTTTTCGCAAAATCAAGTGAAGGAGAATACCCATGAAACGATACGCATTGATGTCAATTCCGGCAATGGTGTGCCTGCTGGGGCTTTCTGCTTATGCGGACCCCGGTGACGTACTGATGCCGGACCCGATTCTGGAGGCGGCTGTGGAAGCCATTATCGGCGATGACGGGGTGCCGGGCGCGGTGGACGGCAACTGGCTGGTCGGCGATGGCGGGTCCAGCGCCGGACCGGGACTCAATGACCCGGACGGGCTGGTGGAATTGGGAAGTTTGGACGACGCAGTGGTCGGTGTTACTGATTTGACGGGTTTGGAAGCGGCATTGAATCTGGAAGTAATCATTCTGGGACTGGGCGACATCGCCAGTCTGGAACCGGTCAAGGATTTGCCGAACTTCTTTGCTCTCGCCGGAATTAACGTCGGCATTGGAGATGCGGAATTGGCCGAACTTGCCAGCGGGAGCGCTCCCTTGGTGGTTCTCCTGTTGCTTAACATTGTGGAAGATACGCCAAATGACATTACGACGGCCGGAATCAACAGCATCGGCGCGTTGGGCAATTTGGTGGAATTGGGGGTCATCAATACCGGTAATGACTTGGACATATCCGGACTGAGCGGATTGTCTTTGGGCGACTTGGGATTGGGAGGTGGTTTGAACCTCTC
>CAZLII010000044.1:0-12871 GCA_964559065.1 uncultured Nitrospirales bacterium
GGCGGCGCGTCCGCCGCTTGTTGCTCTGCCGCATCCGCATAACGCAAGGCAAGGTCGCGCGCGGCTTCACACGAAATCAGGAAGGCGTCGAGTGCGGCCCGCTTCTCCGGGTCAGGCTCGCGCGCCGTCTCAGCGCGGATTTCCTCGACAATGCCCCGGAAACCCTCACGCAACACGCGCGGATAGTCCGGAATCAGATGCCCCGGCACCGCGCCGCAATTGCCGATGCCGTAATTCGACGCCGCGAGGATGTCCCGGCGGAACGCCTCTTCCATGCGGTTGCGACGGCGTGCTTCGCGCCGGTTCAGGCACAGCGACAACGCAACGTTGAAATGCGCCCCGACAATCAACTCGCCGTCGAGAATGACGACCGGCAGATGCCGGCGCAGCACTTCGGCGAAAAACACCGCCACGCGCTTGATGAGCGGCATTTCCCAGAATCCCGGAGGCAGGGGCACGGGCCGCGCCGCCGCCGCCAGCGAATCCTCATAGGCCCGCAGGAAGGTGGCGACCTCCGGCACATTCGTCCAGCGGTGGCACGAATACACCGTATCCCACGGCGCGCCGGTGGTGAAGGGGAGCACCTCGTTCCGGAACGTGCGCGTGTCGAAGGAGAAGAACTCCTCACGCAGCCGCGTCACACGGTCCGACAGCGCCTCCGACGCATGCCACACCGCGCGCCCCACGCGGTTTCCGCTATCGCATTGCATCGTCTTCTGGCTCCTGAATCGGGCTGATTTATCGAGATCATATCACAGATTCCGGGGTTTTGGGTGTCCCAAAGGAAAGACGACTTGGGAATAAGGACGGCAAGGACGGCAAGGACAGCAAGGACAACAAGGACAGCAAGGACAACAAGGACAGCAAGGACAACAAGGACAGCAAGGACATTATCCTTGGGGTCGGGGGCCGCACGGCAGCGCCCCGCAAAAGCGGGGCACGCTCCATCAGGCGACTGAAGCGCCCCCGAACCCTGACCATGTTCTCGCCAAGAGTTGCCGGGACCGCCTCGCGAAAGTGGGGCGCGCTCCATCAGGCGACTGAAGCGCCGCCAAACCGTTAAACATGGTTTCCCGGAGGATCGCTGGCGCGCTTTGCAAAAAAGGGCTACGCCACCTCAGGGGACGGCGGACCATCCTGTTGCGTTGTCCGACCTGTCCGACTGGTCCGACTGGTCCGACTTGGCCCGATCTGTCCGACTGGTCTGATTGGTCCGACCTGTCCGACCTGTCCGACTGGTCCGACCTGTCCGACTGGTCCGACTGGTCCGACTTGCTCCGACGCGCCGCCCCGCCGACAACGCGCCGAACCGGTGCATCATCATGATGCGCCCCGGCTGCCTTGGGCCGGAAGGCTGAGGGGGCCGGATTCGGTGGGCGGGAATCCCTCCGCAGCGACCCGCGCCTGCACCCAGTAGGTGTGCGTCGCGAAGCAGACGCGCGGCCCCTGGCAGCCGCGTCCGGGATAGTGCCACGCCGCCTGCGCGGAATAGTCGTCATAGCAAGCGCCCTTCAGCCAGGGGCTGATGATACGCGCTTGCGCGGGGTCGGAAGCGTCCCCGCGCCACACGCGGTATTCGACACAACCGGGCAGCGCCTCCCAAGTGAGCCGCACGCGGTCGCCATATTCGCCTGCGCTCGCCTGGACATTGCGCGGCGCATAGGGCGGGTCGGGCGCGAGCGGGTCGGTCCCTTCCTGTATTTCCTCCCAGTCGGTGCGGCCGTCGCAATCCGTATCTGGGTTATATGGGTCCGTGCCGTATATGAACCACTCCTCGGTGTCGCTCAATCCGTCGCCGTCGGAATCCAGATCGAGGAAATTCGGCACGCCATCGCCGTCTATATCCTGATATCCCTCGATTTCGTCGGGGATGCCGTCGCCGTCGGAATCCCAGTCCCAGACATTCGGCACGCCGTCGCCGTCGGCGTCCTCAGGCCCTTTGATCCAATCCGGGATGCCGTCGCCGTTGGAATCGCCGCTGGTGATGACCGGCAGCCACTGGGCGCGCCGGTCGGCGGCATTGTGGTGATGGAGCAGCAGAATCCCCATGGAACCTCGGGCCGCGCACGGGATTTCCTCGCCGATCTCGGTGGGCGGGTGATCGCAGCGCAACAGGCCGTTGCCCCGGTAGCCGTCAAGATCGAAGACCACGGAAATGGCTTCTCCGGGGAGACCGGCGAAAAACGGCGCTTTGAAATCGGGGCCGTACTCAAAGACCAGGCCGGGCCGCGCGATATCGTAGCGCAACCGTTGTTTCTCGCCGGGGACAAGTTCCTCCGGGGCCATGTCCACCACGCGGGTTTCCTCGGCGAGCACCATCGCCTCGATGCGGAAGTCAAAGCGGGTATGCTCGTCGTTCAGGCCGATGGCGGCCGCGCGCAGCGGCAGCACCATGACGTTGCTGCGGTGGATGTTGGCATCCATTTCGTCCGCCGCATAGACGTTGATGAATCCCTGTGCTTCGTCCAGGGCGATGAAATCATCCAGGCGCGACACGAACACGTCGGGATAACGCCCTTCGGGGAAGACACCGGAGCGCAGCACGCCGTTGCGCAGGCGGAAATCGCTGAATCCGTCGCCGTCCACGTCAATGAAGATGTTGAAGATCACCCAATGCGGCGAAGGCCACGCGCCGTGCGTGGCGATGCCGAAATAGATCGTGGCGTCTTCGACGCCTTGCCCGGCGGCGGCGCGCAGGGGATAGTCCGAGGTGACACCGACGAGATGGATGTCGGCGGCCTTTTCCAGTCCGGCGGCGTGCGGCGAGGTGAAACTGTGATAGAGCAGTTCAAAGGCGCTGACGAGCGAGATGACATCGCGGGGATAGTCCGCGCCTGTCCACAGTCCATCGCCGGCGAGCGGAATCTCCGGGTCGGGTTCCGCGAAGGCGTCGTAATAATTCCGGGCGGCGCCCATGCGCGCCACGGGCCGGGGGGCGGCGTAATACGGCACGTGCAGTTGCGATGCGCCGTCCAGCGCCGTCAGCACCACCAGCCCCGACGCCTCGCTGAACCAGGCGCGCGGATTGTCGCCGAAGGCCGCCGCGGCGGCCGGGTCGCGTTGGCGGCGCATCTGCGCCGCGTCCGCTTCCAGCACGATGAGGATGTCGGCAAAGGCGCCTGGGGGGAGGAATCCGGTCTGTGTCGTTTCCAAAGAAACCGCCACGCCGGGGATTGCGGTCAATGGGTCCAAATCCACGGCATACGCCGCAATTTCCCCGCTCTTATTGTGCACGCGCACCCAGCGCCGCTCCATGGCGCGGTCTGGCACATCGGTCGTCTCGAACGTGACGCCCACGCGTTCCGGCGCTTGCGCGTCGTAGGCAATCACCCGCTCATTGGCGGCGTGCGTGGCGCGGATGCGGCCTGCGCCCGCGCGGGCGGGCGCCTGTCGGGGCGGTGTGTAATCCGCGCCGGCGAACACATCCACGGCGGTGTTCATCACGAGCGCCTTGAGTTCCGCCGCGCTCCAGTCCGGGCGCTGCTGGCGCAGCAGCGCCATGATGCCAGCAATGTGCGGCGTGGCCATCGAGGTGCCGCTCCCCAGCCGGGCCAGTTGCGCCGGATAGGGCAGGTAGGCCGCCGCCGACCGGATGTTCCGGCCCGGCGCGGCGATATCCGGCTTGAGGAGCATGCGCCCGGCGCCGAGCGCGGCGGGGCCGCGCGAGGAGAAAAAAGCGAGCCGGTCCGGAGATAAGGCGCTCTCCACGGGGTCATCGTCTTCCGAGGCGGCCACGCTGACGGCGCGTGGCGCGGAACCCGGCAGCGCGACGGCGAAATAGGCGTCGCGCGCGTTGCCCGCCGCCGCCACCACGATGCACCCCGCCAGCGTCGCGTTGTCACAGGCGGCTGCCTCCGGCGAATCGCCCGCGCCGAAATCGCTGCCCAGCGAGAGGTTGATCACATCCAGCCGGTCCGAGGGGTCGCCATCGCCGTCGGGGTCCACCGCCCATTCCAGCGCGGGGATCAGCAGTTGGCTGCGGCCGCTGCGCCCGAAGATTTTCAGGGCGTAGATGTCCGCCTCCGGCGCGGCCCCCGGACCGATCAGCATCGCGCCGAAGTTTATATCCGGCCCATAGGGCAACGCATTGGTGTGGCCGTTCAGCATGACGCCGTATCCGGCGGCGATCCCGGCGACATGCGTGCCGTGGCCGTTCAGGTCCATCGGGTCCGGGTCCGGCTGCGGAATGGCGCGCTCCGGATCGTCGGCGTCATAGTCCTCGCCCGCGAAATCGTAACCGCCCGTCACCTTCGCGGTGGGAAATGGAACGTCGCCCAGTATGGTCGTATCGTTGTTTTCATGCCCAAGCGCGCCCGGCCCGCCGAAATTGGGGTGCAGATAGTCCACGCCCGTATCCACGATGCCGATGGAGATGTCGCGCCCGGTCAGGTCCGGCGCGCGATGATCCCAGAGCGCGGGCGTGCCGATGAACGGCATGCTGGTCGCAGTGCCGATGCGCACGCCCCGCAGGCGGTGGACCGCTTTGACGCCCGGCAGGCGCGACAGGCTTGCGGCTTCCGCCGCATCCGCCAGCACGGCCACCCCGTTGCCCACGCGCTGCGCGCGAAAAATCACAGGGGGCGCATCGGCGGACTTGGCCGACAGCGTGTCCAGCAGGCGCTGCTGCGCCGCCTCGTTTTCCTGCACCTGCCGCTGTGCGGCGCGCACGGCCTCCGTTTCTGAAACCTTTGCCTCCCGCCGCGCCGCATAGACCCGCATGGCCGGCTCTGCCGCCAGTTCAATGAAGAACGCGGTTGGCGCGCCACCGCCGGCAGGTGTCTGCGCCCACGCCCCGACAACGAAGAGCCACCATCCGCACAATATTAGTCGCAGGGCGGCTCTTCGCCTTCGGGCTTGCATATCACGCGACCGGCGTGTCACCCCGAAAGACCCCGAATTGTTGATGAATGACAAAAACGCCATACCGGATTGTACATCACGCGACATTGTACATCACTGGACCAGCGTGTCGCCCCAAAAAGAGCAGCAATATGACAGATTGGCGCAACACCTTGGAAACACTTGGTTTTACATATCATGGCGGGTTTCGCTTCGCCGGACCCACCCTACAGGGCTACAGGGCGCGTCCCCATCAATCCGGCGAAACATCCAGTTCGGCTTCCAGGGCGGCGTGGAGCGTGTTCAATGCCTCTTCCACCTCACGGCGTGTTGCTTCGATGGCGTCGCGGGACGTGTCGGCGGGCGGGGCGATGGGCGGCGCAAAGGCGACGAGAATCCGCGCGCCGGGCTTGGGGATGGCGAATCGGTCCCAGGATTTCAAGCGCCAGCAACTGCTGAGCGCGTACGCGTTGGGGACGATGGGCATGCCGGTCTGGGCGGCGAGATAGGCGATGCCGCCTTTGGCCTTTCTGCGCGGGCCGCGCGGGCCGTCGAGGGTCCAGCCGAGCGACATGCCCTGTTCGGCGGCCGCCTGTAACTGGCTGAGCGCCGCGACGCCGCCGCGCGACGAGGAACCCCGCAGCGATTTGAGGTCGAAGCGGGCGACCGTCCGCGCGGCCATTTCGCCGTCGAAACTGTAACTGGTCAGGGTGTGCGCGCCGGGGAATCCGGCGAAATGGCATGCGGTGAGACCGAGATATTCATGCCAGAATGCAATCAGAATGCGCCCCTGGCTGTGGTACGTATTCCAGAAGTGTTCCTTGTCGCGCATATCAAAGACGCACATCGCGGCCAATCGCTTATATGCGAAGGCGACCACGGGCGGGATCACGGCGAGTTGTGCGCGTTGCCAGAGGGAAAAGCGCCGGGGACTTTCGTATTGCAGGCCGGGGGGTTTCACCGGTCCTCCAGAGACCGCACCAGTTGATGGATCACGCGCGTTCGGGGCGTCGGGAGCGACGCCGCCTGCGCCCGGCGCAGGATTTCGCCGCTGATGGCGTCAATCTCCGTTTGTTTTCCCGCGCGGACATCCTGCAGCATGGAGGAAATGTTGTCGGCGGTTTTTGCGCAAACAGATTCGGCCCTTTCGACCAGGCTGTATTCGAAGCGATAGCCTTCGGTCGAGGCGACCTTGGTGGCTTCAACCACGAGATCGCGCATCAATTGCCGCGCCTCAGACAGGCGGAGCAGGCGGCCGTTGGGCACGTTCAGGATGGCGGTGAGCGGGTTGATCCCGGCGTTAATGGCGGTCTTTTCCCAAATCAGCCGGCCGGGGGCGTCGGTCACCGCCACTTCAAAATCGGCCTTGCGCAGGATTTCCGCAGCGCCTTCGCAACGGCATGAAGTCCACGCGCCGAAACTGGTCAGGCCGGCGGCTACGTGGCGGGTGTGGCCTTCGCCGACAAGGGTGGCCGCCTCTGTGGTGATGCCCACCAGGACGCGTGCGCTGCCCACCAGCGCGCACAGGGTCTCCGCGTTGTTCAGTCCATTCTGCAGGGTGAGCACGGGCGTTTCGGGGGGGAAGCGCAACGTTTTCGTGCTGTACGATTTCGTCAGCACGATGATAAGGTCCAAACCCGTCGGGATATGCGCGACCACGGAGGGACGTTCACGGGACTCGCCCGCGTCGGTCTCCAAGGTGACGCCTGACTTGTCAAGCCGGTCGGCCCGCGCCGAATTGTGGTCCACGAGGAAGGTTTTTGTCCCGCTCCGCGCGAGGCGCGCCGCGTAGAGGCATCCCATCGCTCCCGGTCCAACCACTGCCACCTTCATAATGAAATTCGCCTCTTGAGTTGCGCTAGGTAAGCGGTCGCACGAAAGCGTCGGCAAATCCAGCCTTTTTTCTCAATTCCGCGCAGGCCGCGTTGGCTGAGACCCGGTCTTTGTATCCCACAATGACCACGCGCGCATATTGCTGATCAGTGATTATCTCCGCATGCAGTCTGGCATTTTCCCGCAGCCGTCGCTGGAATTCGGCGGCGGCCGCATCCCGATTGGCGCCGGTGAACGCGGCCACCTGAATGCCGAAGGCGCCCCGTTCGGCTGGCGGGATTGGCGTGGCTGCCGCGTCGTCATCCACTGCAACCGGGTCAACCGTCAACACGGATACCGGGTCCGGCGGCGGTGGGACGGCGATGTCCCGTTCCGCTGGGACGGGCGGTGTTGCCGTTTCCTGGGATGGTGGGACTGCCGGCGGCGGTGATGCAGCGGCCACATCGCCGGGCGTGGGGGGCTGCTCGGCGCTGACAGTTGGGTCTGGGGATGGACGAACCGCCGTTTCATCCACAGGGGTCGGCCTGAAGACGGGAATGGGCGTTTCCACTTCCCGGGTGCTCTGGGGCGGCGGCGGCAGCGGGTCCAGGTCTTTGAGCGGGCTGAGGGTCCGTATTTCGCGGGGAGCAGGGGCCGGGGTTTTTCTCTCCGGGCGCTCCGGGGGTTTTTGAATCAGGTCTTCTCGCGGTGAGGTCTGGACGCCGCGACCAGCGTCGGAGGATTCAGTGAGGGGGGCGACGGTGCGGGTTGCCTCCTGGCGCGCGACGCGCGCGGACCCGTCATAGCGCCCCACGAGCACGCCCAGCAGAAAACAGGTCAGCGCGATGAACAAGGAGACACAGATGGCGATGACCAGTTGGCCGGAACTGAATTCAGCCGTCAGGCGATCGCCGTTCAGATGCCATTTGTTTTTACTCGACGGGGGCATTTTCCACCTGTTCTTCGGCTGTCTGCGGGGTTTCCAGTTCCTGAAGTCGGGCCAGCAGGGCCTGTCGCGCCGCCTCCATTTCCGCGTAACTGAAGTTGGGGTCTCTTACTTCAATCAAACGGTTGCCGATGCGGTCGGCATAGAGCAGAATATGCAATGCGCCGTCTGCTTCATCGGATTCCTTGATGCGTCGAAAGACTTTCTGGCGGCGCAGCAATTGGGCTGCCAGAAAGGCCATGGCCTGCGCCTTCCGGTCTTCGGCTTCCACCGCCTCATAGAACAACTGCCGCAGGGGAGAGAATACTTCCGGGGGTTCTTGTTCCGCAACCAGCGGATCATAGAATTTCGGCGTCCAGGCGGAATAGGCGTCTGCTGCGCGCTCCGGCGCCCAGCATGTGCTGCAATAGTCTTCGCGCTGCAGTCCGCCCTCCACCGCGATGGCCACGGAGTGAAATTCCTCTTCGTGAATGAAAAGATGCTCACATGCCGCGCAAGCGCGGGAACTTTTTCCGATCTTGATTTCCATGATGTCACTTGTGTTGCAAGGCCGCAGTGGCGATGATTCGCGGCTGCGGCGCCCTATTTCCCTGGACCAACGATACCGCCGACGATCTTAAACAGATCGAGGAGGATTTGTCTAGGCGTGTCAATAATCCGGATGGCTTCTGAAGCCATTTCGCCCGCGCCGCTGATCAGGGTCACGCCGATGGAAGGCAGGCCGGTGACCTCGCCGACGGGCTTGAAGGTGGGGCCGCTGATGTCAAACGCCAGTTCGATGTTGCTCTGGGTGAGGCGGTGTCCTTCGATGTTGAAACTGCGCAGGAGGGCGGGGATGCGCCGGGCGGTGGCCGGCGTGATGCTGGCGCGCAGCCGGAAGTCCATGTCGCCATCGGTGACAAATTGCCCTTCGCCGGAGAGGGTGATGCCCTGGAGCCGCAGCAGCAGGTTTTCCGCCTTCACGATGTCGCCTTCGAGCGTCACATCGGCGGAAAATCGGGAGAAGGCGAGGGCGGAGTGAAGCCCGGCGAGGTCTTCCTGCAATTGTTCCTGGAAATGTTCGGCCAGCACATCGGCGCTGAACCGGCCATCTTGGATATTGAACGAACCCGCGCCCTCCAGCGTGCCGGGGTCATCGTAATCAATGGTGTAGCGGATCATGCCGGTGATGGGGCCGTCGAGCACTTCGGGCAGATTCAAGTGGCGAATGAGGTACCGCGCGGGGACCTCGGTCCACTGTGCATGCAATTCCGCCACATTGTCCACGCTCTCAAAATGATAACTGCCTTCGATGGACCCTTCGCCAACCGTCGCCGTGAAGCGGTGCAGTCCCGATTCCTCCCTGTGACTGAAGGCCTCGCCCACGAACTGTTTCCCTTTCCAGGGCGGCATTTCCAGGGTGTCCGCGTGGATGGCGAAAGTCCATGCCCGGTCGCGTTCAGGCGAATCCGGATCGAGGTCGGCGTCTTCCCGCAGGGGGAGCAGCCAGCGCGTGCCGAGGGGCGGCACACCGCCTTCCTCCGCGCGGATGGTGACCACGCCTTTGGGATCCGGGGTGGAATCATCCATGACGACTTCCACCTCGGCGTTTTTTGCCGTCAAGGGAATTTGGCTGTCTCGGGGGAGAAAGGCGACGTGGTCGAAGCGTCCGCCGATGCGAATCACCCTGCCTTTGGGGATTTCGGGGACGCGCCGCCAGTCCACATATCCTTCCGTGCCCGTGCCGCCGCTGGCGGCATAGGGAATGCGCAGGCATTTGCCGGCGCTGCCCGCATCTATGGGGTCCAGGATGAAATGGACATGGTCCAGGGTCCATTTGTCATCGAGATGCAACAGGGAAAAAGACGCTTCCAGTTGCGAGGTGTCCACCGCCCCCTTGCCGGTGATGGCGATGGTTTTTCCGGGGACAACGTCAACGTTGAGCGCGTGGACAGTGGCGCCGATTCCAATGGGCTTGCGGAGCCACCAATCGAAATCAATCTGGGCCTGTGTCGCATCGAGGACTGCTGACACCCGAATACTGTCGTTTGCGACCGTGCCGGAGCACCGGGCATTGACCGTTCCAGCCAGGGCGAAATTCTTGATCTGCGAACCCAGGGGCGTTTTTTCCACCTCGGTGAGCACGCCGCTGACGTTGAATTCCCCTGTTCCCGTGGCGAGGTCATAGTGGGCGCGGCCGGTGAATGCGTTGTCATTGATTTGCGCGTTGGCCGGCTCCAGAGAGACAACGCCTTCCCGGAGCAGCAGGGTTCCGGTGACCGCCTGCGCTTCCAGGCCGCTGTTCGGGTCGCTGATGCGGCCGCCGGTGATGTTCAGGACGCCGTGCGGCAGCGGTTGGCTGGAATCCCAGGCGACGCTAAGCATGCTGAATGCGAGGTCTGCGGCGGGCAGACGCGGATCATTGGGCCGAAACGAAACCGAACCGTCGTTCACCGATGCGCGCGCGCTCAGGACGGGTTCTTCCGTGGTTCCCTGGAGCGCCAGGCCGATTTGATAGACATCGCCGATGCTCAGCAGCAATTCACCGTACTGGTCTTTCCGGTCCGCGAGTACATAATCCAGCACATCCACCACGGGCGCCTGGTCCGCTTCCAGTCGAAGATCAAATACGGGCCGGTCCTGCGCAAGAGACACGGTTCCTTCCAGACGGCCCGACAGTTGCCCCGTCTGGGCGCGCGCCGCAGTCAAGGTCAGCACATGCGCTTCGATGTCATAATTGGCCAACGCCGTGATCGAACCGGTGGCGGGCACGAAGAGTTCCGGCTGGTCGCGAAGCATCAATTCCTCGAAGGTCGCCTCCAGCGACACCGTCAGCGTATTGTTCGGGTACCCTGCGATGCGGAGGCTGGGAATCGCTGTGCCGGTCGCGACAAAACGCTGCGACGCCGGAAGAAATACGTTGACATCGTCAGCGGTCAATGCTGATGCGTGCAGGCGCATGTCGAAGTCCTGCAGGGAGGCGAAACGGAGATGCGCATCAATACGTTTTCCCGGATGGCCGCCCAGCAGGCCCGACAAGCGCGCCGAGATATCCTCGGAATCGGCCAGACGGCCCACGTCTATGTTCAAGTCCTCAAGAATCAAACTGGAATCGCCCACGACATTGTGGATTTGCAACCGGCAGCCTCGCCCCACGATGCGAAACGCCGTCTCGTCGCCGAGATCCTCAAACAGCGCCTTGCGGGGCGCGGCGGCGTCAAACCAGTCGCCGTTTTCATCCCTGCGGATGAGAAACTGCGCGCCATCGGCCTGAATCCGGGGGATACTCACCTGCCCGTACAGCAGGTCTATCCAGTCAATGTGCACATACACTGCGGGCGCGCGCACCGTGATCTCCGGTCCCATCGGCGTATCCAGCACGGCGGACAAATTCTCGATGCGCAATCCCCGCAGGCCGTCCACCTGCACACCGCTCATCTCCAGTCGCGCGCCCATGCGCGCGGCCAGGCGCACCTGCACGCGCTCCCGCAGCGTTTCCAGTTGGTACTTGATGAAAAGCGTCCCTGCCGCCATCAGCAGCGCAAGAGCGAGTAGAAGCGCCATCAGCACGCGCGTCCGCCGACCGGACAGCCCGTGTGTATGCGAATCTGTTGACGCCGTTGTTGTCATGTTCATTGTCGCCGAAGAGGGACGCTGCCGACGCTTCTACAGGTCTGCGTTATGCCTCGAAGGAATGATGTGTTCATTGGGACTGGGACACCACTGGAAAGACCCCGGCGAATTGGGATATCCGGCGGCCGTGATGATGGCGCGCCCCGTTATTTTTCGGCGCTTGGCTCCTGCGGCGCGGCCGCCGGTTCACCGGGCTTCGCCCACACCAACCCCTTCGCCTGAATGATCTGGCTGCGCAGTTGCTCCACCAATTCCGGGTGCTCTTTCAAATATTGGCGGGTGTTTTCCCGGCCCTGGCCGAGGTTCTCGCCGTTCATGGAAAACCATGCGCCGCTTTTCTGAATCAGTTTCAAGTCCGTGGCGAGGTCCAGAATATCGCCTTCTTTTGAGATGCCTTCATTGAACAGAATATCGAACTCCGCATCGCGGAACGGGGCGCTCAGTTTGTTCTTGACCACTTTGACCCGGACCCGGTTGCCGACGTTTTCCTCCTTTTCCTTCAAGCCGGAGATGCGGCGAATGTCCAGCCGGAGACTGGCGTAAAACTTCAGGGCGCGTCCGCCGGTCGTGGTTTCCGGATTGCCGAACATGACGCCGATTTTCTCGCGAATCTGGTTGATAAAAATAACGAGCGTTTTGGAGCGGCTGATGACGGCGGTGAGTTTGCGCAGGGCCTGCGACATCAACCGCGCCTGAAGCCCGACATGCGCATCGCCCATGTCGCCCTCGACTTCCGCCTTCGGCACGAGCGCCGCCACAGAGTCCACGACGATCACATCCACCGCGTTGCTGCGCACCAGGCTTTCGCATATCTCCAGCGCCTGCTCCGCCGTGTCGGGCTGCGACACGAGCAGGTTGTCAATATCCACCCCAATCCTTTTTGCAAACGCCGGGTCGAGGGCATGCTCAGCGTCAATGTAGCAGGCGATGCCGCCTCCCCGCTGGGCATTCGCCACCACATGGAGCGCGAGGGTGGTTTTGCCTGACGCTTCCGGACCGAAAATCTCCACCACCCGGCCCCTGGGCAATCCGCCCACGCCCGTGGCGATGTCCAACGACAGGCTCCCCGAGGGGATGGCGCGCACCCCCTGTACAAATGAGTCATCCCCCAGACGCACCAGCGTCCCCCGGCCAAACTGCTTCTCCAACTGCGCCACCGCGATTTCCAACGCCTTCGCCTTGGCTTTTTCCTCTTGCGTGTTTGCAGCCATCGGTTCTAACCCTCCATGAGATACTGAACAAAATTTCACCTGTGCCGCATCTTGCCACATTTCCGTCCCATTGTCAAGTGCAGCAAATAACCCTGGGATTCTGGCTGAAAAACCGTAGCCCACTGCCAACACGATACCCGCAATTCCGCGCCGATGCAACTCGTGGCGGGCGGGCGCAGACCCCAATCCGCACGTAATAGAGGTTGGCGCCAATGTGTTTCTCAGAAGAGCCAAGCAACGCGGAATCATTTATGGATATGCGTTTCGAGACAAGCGCATGTATCTCTTGTTCAAAAAGCCAAATCAGGAAGCGGCAAGATGCCGCATCTACATTGAAGAAAAAGTAGACGCGGCATCCTGCCGCGCTCCTTATGTGCGGATTTGGGAAGGGGTTGGCTCGCCTGTTGTCCCGTCCTGTGACGCGGTGACGCCGGGCATATCAAGCGGCGAC
>CAZLII010000045.1:0-12869 GCA_964559065.1 uncultured Nitrospirales bacterium
AGGAAGGCTCAACGCAACGGGAACCGGCAGCGGCTTTGCCGCCGGAAGCCATGCGGCATACTCGGTGCCATGCGCCCCCGCGCTCGCGAAATCGCAAAGCAGCATCTCCGTGCCGTCCGCCGCCAATGCGCGCCACAAACCCATGGGCGCGAAGCGCCCCACATGTTCCGAAAGCGCTGCAGCAACCGGTTCCAGCGCCATTGTTTCAATGGCGATATCAGGAATCTGTGATGCCTCGATGTCATTGAAGAACGCATCGAAGGCCAGCAGCAACGGCCCCCGCAATACCGCAACCTTTCCGAAGCGATCCGGCGGCGCGCCGGTTACGGTGCGGATTGGCATGTCCAATATCAGTGTAATCGTGTCTCCCGCCGTCCAGGTGCGTTCGATCGTAAAGTAGGAACCGGCCTGCGGCGAAGCCGCCTCCATGATGTCATTGACGCGCACTTCCGCATGTTTGGCCCATCCAGGGATGCGCAGACGCAGCGGAAAGGCAATGGGTGCATCCGGCTCCAGCACGATCTTTACAAGGCCATCCACGGGATAGTGGGTTTCCTGACGGATCTTCAGATGTGCGCCGTTATCGCAGACCATTGAAAAAGCGGAAGGACCGTAGTAATTCAGGACAATGGCGCTGCCATCGCGCAGCACCGCCCAGTCGGACAACATGCCCAGTCCGCGCGGCGCATTCACGGAACAGCAATTCAATTCCGGCGAACCGGGCCGGTATTGGAAGTTGATCTGATGATACGACGGTGCGCGCACGCCGTTCATCGGCGTGTCATAGGTGCACCAACTGCCCGAAGGGTGCTGGGCCGCAAGGCACTGGTTCCAGGTGCTGCATTCCAGTTCATCCGCAACGGTCGGGTCGCCTGTCAGGCGCAGCACATCCACGCTCAACGCCATCCATGCCACCGTGCAGCATGTCTCGATGGAACCGTTGGCGTGAATCGTGCCGAAGGCCTGCTCGTGCGTGGAGAAGGCCCCAGAGGGATGCCGGTCGTTTTCGCGGATGTTGTTCCAGAGGTTGACCGCCGCATTGCGGTAGCGCAGTTCGTCGCTGATTCGGAACAACTCGACAAGCCCCTGCACGATATGCAGGCTTTCCCAGCGCGGCCCGCTCCCCGGCAACTGGTGATACGGCACGCCCGCCGCGCCCTTCTCCAGCCAGTCGCCGTCCTTGGCCAGGTCCTCCTCGAATCGCCGCGCCATGGCCAGATATCGCGGTTCCCCGGTGCGCCGGTGCATCAATGCCATCGCGTGCAGCATTGCAAGATTCATCGCGGGCGTGCCCGCCTCAATCGGGCGGCGGCCTCCTTCCGGATAGACGGCGCAGACGCAATCCGCGATGCGGCGCGCGCATGCCAGCGCCTTGGGGTCGCCCGTAGCGTCGTGCCAAAGCATCAGGCCCAACATCACATGATAGTGTCCCCACAGGTCCCAATGCGTGAGCAGCCGTTCATGTTTCGGCCAAGGCCCGAGATAGCCGTCCTCATCCTGAGCGGCCATCAGTCCCGCCGTAAATGATTCCAGCAGCGCGCGCAAGCGCGCATCGTCTGTCATGCGCAGCGCCTGCACCGCCGAAATCAGGTATTTGCCCGCGAACTCTCCCGCCCACGGCACCGGCGTCGGGTACGGAAGATGCCGGTCGCGGCGGTAGAACATCTCCAGCATGTTCGGATTCGCTCCAGGCGCACGCAGCAGCCAATGCTCCAGGTTCGCCCGAATCCGCTCGCCCATGGGGCCGTCAAACTGAAAATGCGCCGACGAAAATGCGCTCATCTGTATGGCTCCGTCCATTGTTCCACCCTCCACAAATCCATGTGCCGGCAATAGTCCCGTTGACAAGAATGCCATTCCCATAAATATCCTCCACATGCGCTGATTCTCCTTCCTGTTTGTCCGCGTGAGGCTGCCAGACAATATCAGTGAACGTCACGGATGCCACCAGTATAACAGCATTATCCAACGGGGGGCTTTGTTCCCAAATCTGCACGTAAGGAACCCGGCAGGATGCCGCGTCTACTTTTTCGTCAATGTAGATGCGGCATCTTGCCGCATCCTCATTTGACGTTATTATCAAGAGATACATACGCTTGTGCTCGAAATGCATAACTATAGATAATTCCGCATTGCTTGGCTTTTCAGAGAAACAACATGATGCCAGCCTCTATCATTTGTGTTCGGTTAAGTAAGACCACTATGCGTTTATGCTCAATATTTGCAGCCAGTTCAAGGGCCACACGAACTGTTCTGGATTCCCGCTTGCGCGGGAATGACGAATTTCGTGAAACGCCTCATTTTTTGCGCGTCATTCCCGCGAAAGCGGGAATCCAGCAAAGCAAAACCACGTGTTAACCGAACACGAATGCAGCCTCTATTACACGCGGATTGGGGTTGTTCTGTTCGGCCGATTCGACTGGGAAGGTCGCAACATGCTTGAATAACGTACGACAATTCAAATCATGGAGCGAAAGCGGAGACCATGGGAACCTCAAGAAGAACATTTCTGCGGCACGCGGGGATTGGACTTGCCTCGGCTGTTTTTGTCGGCGCATTACCCGGGAAAAGCCGCGCGGCATCGCATTGCCCACCGAACATCGTCCTCATCCTCGCGGATGATATGGGCTATGGCGATCTCACCTGCCAGAATCCGGAGTCGAAAATACCGACCCCCAACGTGGACGCGCTCGCACGCAATGGCCGGCGCTTCACCGATGCGCATTCGCCCTCCGCGGTATGTACGCCGACCCGTTACGGACTGCTGACCGGACGCTATGCCTGGCGCACGCGCCTGAAACGCGGGGTGCTTTACGGCTATGCGCCGCCGCTGATTGAAACGGACCGCCTGACGCTGCCGCAACTGCTGCGTGAGGCGGGCTACCACAGTGCCTGCATCGGCAAGTGGCACCTCGGATTGGGGTGGCGGACAAAGGATGGGACGGCGCTGGATGACACCCCGGACCGCACGGGAGAAACCGTGGCGTTCGACAAAGCCCTGACGTGGGGGCCGAATGATGCCGGCTTTGATTATTTCTTTGGAATTGCGGCGTCCCTGGACATGCCGCCTTACGTGTATATTGAGAATGACCGGTGCGTAAGCATTCCCGATGCGGTGCGTGATACCACATTTCGTCCCGGACTTACCGCCCCGGATTTCAAAACGGTCGAGGTGCTGCCGGACCTGACCGACAAGGCGGTGAACTATATCCAGGAGCGCACAAAGTCACCGGAAACCCCTTTCTTCCTTTACTTTTCACTCACTGCGCCGCACACGCCCGTCGTGCCGGTGGATGATGCAAAAGGCAAGAGCCGCGCCGGGGACTACGGGGACTTCGTCTATCAGGTGGACATGACCATTGGGCGCATTGTCGAGGCGTTGCGTGCGCAGGACATGATCAAGAACACGCTGATCGTCGTCACGAGCGACAATGGTTCCACAGAAAGCGTCGAAAGTCTCGCGCAGTACGGCCACCGTGCGAACCATTATCTGCGCGGACGCAAATCCGACGCTTGGGAAGGCGGCCACCGGGTGCCCTTCATCACTCATTGGCCTGCCCGCATTCCGGCAAACACGGTCTGTGACGAAACCCTTTGCCTCACCGATTTTCTTGCCACCTTCGCGGCGATCACCGGCCAAACCCTGCCGGACAATGCCGGAGAAGACAGTTGCAATCTCCTCCCTGCCTTTCTTGGCAAAACCTATGACAGACCCATCCGGGAGGGAACCGTGGCGCATTCCATTGACGGGGTCTTTGCCATTCGTCGGGGGCGCTGGAAACTTATTGACAATCCCGGCAGCGGCGGTTGGAGCAGTAGGGGTGGAAATGCGCCCAAGCCCGGCGATCCCCCGATGCAACTCTACTGCATGGATTCGGATGTGCGCGAACAACGGAATCTTTGGGAACAGCATCCCGAAATCGTCGAAGAACTCAAGGCGCTGCTGGAGCGATACAAGGCCCAAGGCCACAGCCGACGGCGGGATTTTTAACCGGCTGGTGCGCCGTTGCCCAATGTTTGTCGGCAACTCAGCCAAGGGACTGATTTCATTTACAGGGCTTCGTAGCGGTAGCGAAAACGGCCGAGGGGCGCGGCATCGCCGTTGATGTAGCAGTCGAGGATGTCGCCGGGCTTCTGGCTATTGTCCATCCATTTGAATTCAAGGGTGAAACGGTCGCCCTGAATGCGCAGCATGGCTTTGGGGATGGCGATGTGCATGTGCTTACCCTCGACGCGCATGTCCGCCGCGCCGAGGGGCCGCCAGTCCCAGCCGCCGACGCTCACTTCAAGCGAGGTCTTCCCATCGTCGCCGGGTTGCCGGTTGACGAGATAGGAAAAACCCTCCCAGTCCGGCTGGCCGTCGCCATGCACATCAATGAAGAGCCACATCCAGTTCGGGTCGGTGCGGGGGGAAATGGCTTCGCGCGTCTCGGCGTAGAAATAGACGGTGTCTTTGTCATGGGCGACCTTGAGCAGTCGTAAATCAGTGCGGCCGGTGTTGACCGTGTAATGATGCTCGCCGCAGCCCCGGTGGTCTCTCGGCAGGGTTCCCAGCACATGGGCGCGGTATTCGGTCTTGACCGCGTCCCATTGCGAGAAGTCGCCCGCGATGTTGATGCTTTTCCCGCGCCGTTGCGGTTTGACGGCGTCCATCCCCTTGAATCGCCGGATGTTGGCGGCCATCTGCATGTAGTAATTGTCGCCATAGCCGCCTTGCATCATCTCGACATCCCGGCTGAATTCCAGGTTGTACTGGTCGCAGAAGATGGCCGGGCCTTCCTGCTGGTTAAGTTGCATCGCAATCCATTCGTTCCAGCCGGTGACAAAGACCACTTCCGCGTCGAGTTCAAACGCCCGTTCCCATTGTTCCTGGAAGTTGAATCCGTATTTCCAGGGTTCGGGGCGGTCGTCCATGCGCCCTTGATGAAAACTCCGGCCCCGCGCCTTGCCCGTGCTCATGAACTCAACCCGGCCGTCATCCTGGTGCAGGTTCTGGCCCACGGAAACGTTCACCTGTTCCGGTTTCGCGGGGTCTTCATCATAGGAATAGACCTGCGGATAGGTCGCCTCCCAATGCTAGGCATTGTGCGTGTTGACCAGTTCAAAGGGCCAATGCGCCTTGCGCAGTGTGAAAAACGCCTTCACCTCGTCCGTGGCTTCCGCGGGATCGCAGATCATGAGCGGCTTGCCCTTCCAATGGAACCACAACTCCGGAAACAACCCCGGCTTGTAGAGCGTCTCATAAATCGCCTGCGCCGTCTGGCCCGCCGCAGTGTTTACCATGAACGCAATCTGCGGCACTTGCGCGCCGGTGCGACGCTGTTCGTCGAAGACTTCGCATAGTTTGAGAAAGGCTTCTTTATAAATGAGGGCGTTGGTGGTGTCGAAGACCAGAAAGTCCACGCCTGCGTCCGAGAGCAGCATGGCGTGACGCCGCAGCACCCACGGGTCTTCGCTGCGGTAGTAACCGTACATCGGCTCGCCCCAGAAGTGAAATGCATGCACCGGCCCCCATGGGGGCGATGCGATCGTGTCGCGGGCCGCCGGGCTTTCCTTCAGAATCTTCGATACGTCATAAACGTAATCCAGATTCATCCAGAGGAAGTAAAAAACTCCGACATATCGGTCATTCCTAAACGAACCGACCTCGGTCGCTTCAGGCATCACGCGGCCCAGCGAGTCGGTTCCATACGCACCCGCGCCGGGATGACTGGGCGTCGCAGCGTGCAAGGAGTGCATGTACAAAGCGCCCATGATAAGCGGACCGAAACCCTTCATATTCCTCTCCTAAATGCAGGTGTAAAGCCCATCGTGCTCATGATAGCGACGGGCAAACTGCCGTTCAAGGTGGAATGCGGTTCTCATTTCCAGATAAGCAAGCAGAAGGGAAGCACATTCACCTGTACGGGTGCGACTGCCAGAGACACACGATAAGGGGATTATTCGGAACCAAACCCACTAATCATGGGATCAACGTTGCCGCTTTTTCGGTTATTTACATATCCGTTGAATTGGAAAGACAAGTCTCCGCCAATCACCTGTTTTTCCAATACAAATTATCTATATTTATCGGTATTGATTATTTTGCATCCCAAAAATTCTATTGTCTTGCGAGATTGTTCCTTTGTTTTTTGGACTGTGGATTCGATATACTCTCCTTAGTCATTTTTTATGGGCTAATGCCGAAAACCGTGGAGATATCGCGATATGGATCAGTTTTTGACAGCAACTGAAGTCGCGGAAATCCTCAAGGTCAAAGAAATGACCGTGCGAGAGATGTTCCGCAGCGGGCGATTGCGCGGATTTAAAATCGGGAAATCGTGGCGAACGACCCTTGCGATGCTTCAAGAAGATTTGGATGGGATGCGAAAGTCTCAACTGACTCCTCCGGACGATGCAACGAAGGATCGGCAGTATGGAGAGGAGGATATAGCGCCCAAGAGACGTCGTGGTCGTCCACGGAAGGATGAAGGATCGGAAGATACCCGTCCACAGGAAAAAGCCCCGACACCGTCGGAGGGGACGCAAGAGGAACCTGTTGACGATTCGCAAACATATCTTTTCTGAAAAAAACGGCCTCATACGCCGGGGAAATGCGTGAAAGGAATTGTGATGGCCCGTGCCAAGGCCACTGGAAGAGACAGGAGAAGGCGGGGACAAGCCCCTGAATCGCGTAAGGGGCTGATAAAAAAAGTCGTATGGAAACCGGGCGCCATGCTGTGCCCGGTTCCCGTTGTCATGGTCACTTGTGCTGGGAAAGACCGTCCGCCCAATATTGTCACCGTGGCCTGGACCGGCACGGTGTGCAGTGATCCGCCGATGCTGTCCATTTCGTTGCGCAAAGAGCGGTATTCGTTCGGTTTGATCAAGGAGACGGGCGAATTTGTGGTGAATATTCCGCCGGCGGCGCTGATTCCCTTGGCGGATTATTGCGGGGTGGCGACGGGGCGCGAGGTGGACAAGTTTGCGGCAACCGGCCTGACGCCCCAGCCCGCCGCCACGGTCAAGTCGCCGCTCATCGCGGAATGCCCCGTGAACATCGAATGCGTGGTGCGGCGCTTGCTGGATTTGGGTTCGCACACCATGTTTCTCGCGGAGGTGACGGCGGTACAGGCGACGGAGGCGCTTGTCACACCTTCAGGACGGCTGGCATTGGAACGCGCTGGGCTGGCGGCGTATGCGCATGGGGGGTATTACGCGCTGGGCAAGAAACTGGGATACTTCGGATTTTCGGTCTGCAAGCGCAAAGGTCCGAAAAAACAGTGAGTTCGCCGGATTACCTCCCCTTCAAGCACGGCGGCGACGGCGCAGGAGTTTGAAGCCCTCGAACCAGACAATCGCCCCGATTCCCGCTGCAATGGCGATCCCAATGTCACCCATATGCAACGGCGCAAAGTGAAAAATGTCTTGCAACCCCGGCGTATAGATGACCAGCGCCAGAAAGGCGAAAGCCGCCCCGGCCACCCACCACACCGCCGGATTGCGCACCGCGAAACTTTCGAGAATCGTTCGCGACCACGACCGATTGGCGAGGATCAGCGCGATGTTCGCCACAATCAACCCGGCGAAAGTCAGGGTCCGCGCCTCTTTTTCCGACAATCCGCGCCCCTGCGCCACAGCAAAAACGATAAGCGATACCACGAGCACAAAGACTCCCTGCAAGAGGCTCAGCGCAAAGACCCCTTTTCCAAGCAACGGGGCGTTGGGCGCTCGCGGCCGGCGTTTCATGATGCCTTCTTCTTCCGGTTCCATCTCAAAGACGATGGAGCAAGCCGGGTCAATGATCATTTCCAGGAAGACAATATGCACCGGCAGGAGCACCAGCGGCCACCGCAACAACACGGGGATGAGCGTCAGCCCCGCAATCGGCGCGTGGATGGCCAGAATATAAGCCATCGCCTTGCGGATATTGTCGAAAATACGGCGTCCCAGCCGCACGGCGCGGACAATGCTGGAGAAATCATCGTCCAGAAGCACGAGGTCCGCCGCTTCGCGGGCGACGTCGGTGCCACGCCCGCCCATGGCGATGCCGATGTCCGCGGCCTTCAATGCGGGGGCGTCGTTCACGCCGTCACCGGTCATGGCGACGATTTCCCCCTGCGCTTTCAACGCTTGCACCAGGCGCAGTTTCTGTTCCGGCACCACGCGCGCGAAGATGCGGACATCGCGGATACGCTGCGCCAGCGTCGCGTTGTCCATGGCGTCCAGTTCCGGCCCGGTGACCACGTTTCCGTCATGGGGCAGGCCGATTTGCCGCGCGACATGGATGGCGGTGGCGGGATAGTCGCCGGTGATCATCACCACGCGGATGCCCGCTTCATGGCATTCCCGGATTGCGGGGGGCACGGTATCGCGCACGGGGTCGGAGAAGCCCGCCAATCCCAGGAATTGGAACTCAAAATCGTGCTGGATTTCCGGCATCGGCGGCTCGACAAGCCCCGCCCGCGCCACTGCAATCACGCGCAAGCCCTCAGTGGCCAGCCGGTCCACATCGCGCGCCAGTGCCGCGCGTTCGTCTTGATTCATGTGGCACAAGTCCGCAATGGCCTCCGGTGCGCCTTTCGCCGCGATGACGCGCTTGCGCCGTCCCGGCGACCGCCAGACATGCGACATGGCCAGCAATTCCTCGGAAAGCGGGTACTCCTGCTCCAGCGCCCAGTCCTTATGCAGGTGTTCGGTATCCTTCAGGTATCGCTCGCCGAAATCCCTGAAAGCCCGTTCCATCGGATCGAAGGGATCGATCTGACTGGCGAGGATGCTGAATTCCACCAATTCGTGGAATGCTTCTGGCAGACCTCGACCGATGCTGTTCGCCAAGTCGTGAATTTCGCCCGCCGCCTGGATTTTCGTCACCGTCATGCGGTTCTGCGTCAGGGTGCCGGTCTTGTCCACGCAGAGCACGGTCGCCGCTCCGAGCGCCTCCACCGCAGGCGTGCGCCGGGTGAGCACCTGGCTTTGCGCGATGCGCCACGCGCCCACCGCGAGAAAAATGGACAGCACCACGGGGAATTCTTCGGGGATCATGGCCATGGCCAGCGTGATGCCCGCAAGCAACGCGCCCATCCAGTCATCGCGGGTCAGGCCATAGACCACGATCACGACGGCGCACAGGAATAAGCCCATCGCGGCGAACACCTTGACCAGTTGCGCCGTCTGCCGGTGAAGTTGCGTGCGTTCCGGGCGTATCGCTGCAATGACCTTGCCGATCTTGCCGATTTCCGTATGTGGCCCGGTCGCCACCGCCTCGGCAATGCCTTTGCCCTTCACCACCAGAGTGCCGGAAAAAAGGCTGGAACCGCCGTCGCCGCCCGGGCGTTCCATCACCCGCGCGCCCTCGCAGGCGCTCTTCCGCACCTGGATGGACTCGCCGGTCAACAGCGATTCATCCACGGCAAGATGGGTGGTGTGCAACACCACCGCATCAGCGGGCACGCGGTCGCCTTCGGAAAGCACGAGGATGTCGCCCGGCGCCACCTCGCGGCCTACGATGCGCCGTTCCACGCCGTCGCGAATCACCAGCGCGCGCGGGCTGGACAGGTCGCGCAACGCCTCCAGCGTGCGCTCCGTCTTGCGCTGCTGGTAGATGCTGATCCCCATGATGACGAACACAAACAACAACAGCATCATGGCATCCATGGTTTCGCCGATAAGGAGATAGATCAGTCCCCCTGCCAGCAACAATAGGAACATGGGTTCCTTGGCCACTTCGATGACCGTGTCCAGCCAGCGCCGCCGTCCGGACGCGGGCAATTCGTTGTAGCCTTCCGTGGAAAGACGGTGTTGCGCTTCGGATTCGCTCAGGCCGGTGATCGCGCCGATGTCCAGGCGTTCAGGCATAGGGGAGTTCCCCGGCCCCATCATCATCCGGCCCCTCCCCTCGTAAAAAGCGCCGGCTTCGCGCGATTTTCCCCCGGACACGGTTCAGGCGCGCCTGAATGGCGGGGCCTTCTTCCGGAATGGCCGCCGCCAGCGCCTCCACAAGCAGCGATTCCGCTTTCAGCAGGTCCCGGCTTCGGTGCTCATGGTGCTTGGCCAGTTCAATCCGCGCCGGCACATCGCCGGGGAATTCCTGCACGAGCAGTTCCAGCGCCTGCTGCATCTCCAGCCAGCGGCCGGTGCGCTTGCAGGCCGTGGCCAGCAGCCCGAGACATTCCCGGCGCAGCGGACTGCGCTCTTCCCGCTCGAGGAACGCATTGGCATGCGCCACCACCTGCTCGTACTGCTTCTGCCGGAAATGCAGCCGTACCAGCGAGATGCGGTCCTCCACATGCTCGAAGCCGCCGCCGGCGGGCGCCGCCAGACACCGCGAAAGCCACGCCGTCAGCGATACCAGCGAAAGCACATCCATCCGGTGGTGGTAGAAGACGCGGTCGAGCGGGCGGGCGTCGCGCATGCGCAGATAGTCGAACCACATCTGCGGAATCAGGTGACTCGGCACATCGCCGTGGCGGTGGACGCCGAGCACCTCGCGCTCGATGTTGCCCAGGCTGCAATCCGCCAGACGGCGCTTGTAGAAGCGCCGCGCCGCGTGTACCAGGTCGTAGTGGGGGACACCCTCCAAGGGGAACGGAATGCGGTGCTGGACGAAGCGCGTGCGCAGCAGCGGCAGATCGAAACTTTTGCTGTTGTAACCCACCACCGACCCGCAGCCGGTAAAGCGCTCGGCCAGAAAGCGCAGCATCGCCTCCTCGTCATCGTAATCACGCAGGAAACACTGGTCCAACCGAAACATGTCCTCCGCGAAATAGCCGACGCCGACCAGAAACGCCACCGTGCCCGCGCCGCCCGCAAGGCCGATGGTCTCCGTGTCCATGAACAGCGCGGTCTGCGGATTGAAGTCCGCCAGGGCGGGATCGCATGCGGAAAACGCGACATGCGCCGAGAGGCATTGCAGCGCATCGCCCAGCCGCAGATCTCCCTGTTGATGGTCCAGCGGATAGTCCCGGCGGACCAGGAAGAAGCGGCTTTCCTCGTCTCCGACCAGTTCCCCGGGAATCACCCTGTCAATCTCGAAGTCGCCCGCTTCCAGCCGCGCCGCCAGCGCCTCCCGTTCCTGCGCCCACTCCGCGCCGCTGCGCACATTCAGGCGATGCGACAGGTCCAGCAACGTCCGTCGCCTGCGGCGAAGTTCATCATCAGGCGATTCCCCCGGCGACACTTCGCCCGCCGCCTGCGCCGCATCGCCATTTATGGGCGATGCATCGCCATCCGGAGGCCCCGCGCCGCGTTTCACCCGGGACACTTCGCCGGCCGTATCAGGCGCACCGTCATTCTCCGCCGATGCATCACCATGGTCCGCTGGCGCGTCCTTCGGCGCGCACTCCGACGCGCGCTTCAGCGAATGCTGCGCCATGAGGTCCGCAATCTTTTTCTTCATCTCCGACATGCAGAAGATTCCCCGCGCCATGTTTTGGATAGAGTATAACATCAGAGCACGCCAACGCGGGCGCAATGAATCCGTAGGGTGGGTGCAATGAAGCGAAGCGAAATGGAACCCACCATCACATTTTTCGGTGGTGGGTTCCGCTTCGCTGCACTCATCCTACATGACTACATGATCTCTTTGTGACTTTTGCGCTTTATGTGGCCAAAAGCCTTTTTGAATAAATGGCCACAAAAGGCGCAAGAAGCGCAAAATGCCGTCCAAAAGCGGCACAGCCACAACGATAATTTCTCTTGACAGCAAGCGCCATTTGGCGTATATATATGGCATAACAATTACACGGAGTAGTTCAAGCAAGAAAGCGGGGAAAGGCGACCATCGCGTCCGCTGAGACATCAGCCAAAGCGGAGGTTGGGCCATGAACAAACGCACGCAAAGGAAACACCACAACGGATGGGCATGGGCCTTGGCGGGCATCGCAGCGCTGGGTTGCCTGACCGCAACCGACGCGGCGGCGCAAATCCCCATCGCCACCATCGAAGACCTCCAGAAAATCGGCAATGACCCCGCCTATCCGCTGAACGGCCACTATGTGCTCATTCGGAATATTGACGCCTCGGCCACCGCCGAGTGGAACGCCGGCGCGGGATTCAGGCCGATTGGAACTTTCACCGGCATTTTTGACGGGCAGGGTTATGTCATCACGGGCCTGGTCATCAATCGGCCGACAACAAACAATGTCGGATTGTTCGGCTATGTCAGCGGTGCTGAACTCCGTAACCTTGGTCTTGAAGGCGGAACAATCGTCGGGTGCGATTACGTTGGCAGCCTTATCGGCTCCGCCTCTGCTTATGCTGGTCCCATCTCGGTTTCATCTTGCTGGGCGACGGGCGCGGTGACGGGCTGGGACCGCGTTGGCGGCCTTATCGGCTACGCCTTTGCGTCTTATAGTGGCGCTACCTTCTCTGTTTCATCTTGCTGGGCGACGGGCGCGGTTTCGGGTGTCAGTCGCATCGGGGGTCTTGTCGGATTTACGGAAGGGCAATCCATTGAAAACTGCTACGCCAGGGGCAATGTCGAAAGCCGTGGTTTGTATGGCGGCGGCCTGATTGGCGTGAACATCAGTTCGGTCAGTCATTGTTATGCGGCCAATCAGGTGGCGGGCGTTGATCTTTTCGGCGGGCTGATCGGCTGGAACAGCGGGACGGTGACAGCGTCTTTTTGGGATACGGACACCAGCGGATTGTTATTTTCCGACGGGGGAACCGGCCTGCCGACCGCGCAGATGAAGATGCAGGCAACATACGAGAGCGCGGGCTGGGATTTTGACTCTACCTGGGTCATTTATGAGGGAATAACCTATCCCTGTCTTCTTTGGCAGCCTGATTGCGGCGAGGGTGAAGGCGAAGGTGAAGGCGAGGGAGAAGGCGAAGGCGAGGGTGAGGGCGAGGGCGAAGGCGAAGGCGAAGGCGAGGGTGAAGGGGAA
>CAZLII010000046.1:0-1188 GCA_964559065.1 uncultured Nitrospirales bacterium
AGGTTGCACAGGAACTTTTCGCCCTCCTGATGGATATCCAAGATGAGATACGACGACCCGAATATGTGAAACGGATCGCCCACGAACTGGGTCTGACGGAATGGGCCTGCGAGCGCGCTTTCAACGATTTCTGCCGTGAAGCGCGGCGCCCCACGCCCGCGCCCCCGCCGACCTCCGGCGGCACCGCCGAGGTGAAGCCGATCAGCATGGATGACCGGGTCTTCATCGCCGCCCTGCTGAACAGCCAGGCCATGCTGGAGCGGGTGCGCGAGGCGTTGGCCGACATTGCGCTGCCCCCCGGCCCGATGGCGGAACTGGTCGGCGTCCTGCTTCAAAGCGCGGGGCCGGGCATCATCCAGGCATTGGAAAGCGACGAAGCGCGGCGCATTTACGCCGCCGCCGCGAGCGACGACGCCCCACCGGCGGAAACGGCCCAGGAACTCGTGGAGCGACGGATTGTTGCGCTGAAGAGGGAATCCTTGAAGATGCAAATGAAACGAATACAGCAGCAGATCGATGAGTTACAGCGTCGTCGAGAAACCGATAAAGCCAAAGACTTAAACCACGAAGTTTTCAAAATCAAAAAGGAAATTGAGTCCCTTCCTGTTACCTGAGTCATGGTTCCGACGCAAATATGCATGCTTTTGGGTTGATGGCGGAGATCAACGAGGTATAGCGAAAAATGGCAGTGAACAACAAAGACAAAAACACCATTACAGCGAACGAACGCACACGGGAGGCCATCGAAAAGGCCAGCCAGAAGACCAGCCTCACCTACGAGGAACTGGACAAACTGCTGCCCCCGGACGCCACCGCGGAAGAAATTGACGAGGTCATGCTTGTCTTGAGCGACACCGACGTGCAGATCGTGGACGAATTCAAAATTGACGCGGAAAAATCCGAGACCGAAAAGAAAAACGCCAGCGCCGCGAAAAAGGCGGAACTTCGCAAAGAAGCCGCGCACAGCAAACTCGAGCGCGCCGACGACCCCGTGCGCATGTACCTGCGCGAAATGGGCCGCGTCCCCCTGCTCACCAAAGACCAGGAAATCGCCATCGCCAAACGCATCGAAGCGGCTGAGAAAGAACTCACCGAAGTGCTGCTGGGCACCCCTTACACCATCAAAGAAATCCAGATGATCGCCGCCCGCATTCTTGCCGGCCGCCTCAACTTCGCCCAAATCTCCGA